>CAYRZI010000004.1:29495-62712 GCA_964428605.1 uncultured Woeseiaceae bacterium | reverse complement strand
GGGTGGCGGGGGCGTCCGGGCCGACTGGAGCCAGGACGGCGGGAAGGAGGCCCGGCCGAAGCGAAGGAGGACAGGACGTCCGACTGAGCGTCCCCGCCACCCATGCCCACCCGATGGCGGGCCTGCGCCAGGAGAAAGCCGGTTCGGGTCTGGAGGAGTCGGGCCTGAAGGCCTCCTACCGGTCCTTGTTTTCGCGGCGGAGGCGTTCGCGGCGCAGCGACCACAGTTCCCAGGCGCCGATGGCGAGCACCACGCCGCCCACGAACAGCCCTTCGACCAGGATCACCGTATCCATCGGCCGGTCACTCCTCCGCGACGGCCATGGCATTGCCCGGTGCGGAGCGCTCGCGGCGCTCGAGCTGGGCGAACAGGTCCAGCAGCCAGTACGCCCAGCTGCGCAGGCCGGCGGGCTGCGCGTCGGCCGCCGGCGGAGCAGCGGCGGCCGCCTCCACCAGGAACGCTGTGGCCGCCAGCGGGGGTGCCGCCTCCTCCACGGGCGGCATCGCCGCGGAAGCGAGGCCGCGGACCAGCAGACGGGCCTTGCGGCTTGCCGGTACCACCGCGCGGCCGCTCACGGAGTCGAGCCGCCGTCGGCGTACCTGGTCGCCGATGCCGGCGTACAGGAAACGGGCCGCATGGATACCAGGGCGGCAGGCCCAGGGCAGCCGGGAGATGCCGGCCTCGGCCCGGTGATAGAGCAGGTCCGCCTCCCGCAGCAGGCGCTCCAGCACCTCCCCGAGGGCGGGGGAGTGTACCGGATCGGACAGCCAGGCCTCCGGCTCGATGCCCGCCTCCCGCAGCCACGCGAGCGGCAGGTAGAGCCGTCCTGCGCGCGCGTCCTCGCCGACGTCGCGGGCGATGTTGGACAGCTGCATGGCAACGCCCAGGTCACAGGCGCGGGCGAGCTGCCGTCGGCAGCGCACCCCCATGAGCATCGCCATCATCGTACCGACGGTACCGGCCACCCGGGCCGCATAGGCGTGCAGTTCCTCCAGCGTCTCGTAGCGCCGGCCCTCGGCGTCCCAGCGGAAGCCCTCCAGCAGCGCCGCCGGTAATGCCAGGGGAATCCGGTGCTCGCGCACCACCCGCGCGAAAGCGCGATTGGCCGGGATGGGGAGCGGATTGCCGGCATAGGCTCGCTGCAGCCGGTAATCCAGGTCGGCCAGCACCTGCCCGTTGGCGGCGGCATCCCCCACTGCATCGTCCACCGCGTCGTCGGCCAGCCGGCAGAATGCATACAGCGCCGTCGCCGGTTCACGCACCCGGCGCGGCAGCAGGTAGGAGGCGGCATGGAATGTCCGCGAGCCGTGCCGCAGCAATTGCCGGCAGGCGTGCAGATCGCCGTCCGCCCGTGACGGCGGCGCCGCCGCCCCGGCCCGTGCCTCACCCTGTGCCATCCTCGTCATTCGTCGCCCCCCGCGCTCGCCCTCCGCGCGAAGCCGATGATCAGCTCCGCCACCCGTCCCGGCTCCTCCTCGTGGGCCAGATGCCCCAGCCCCGGCAGCGCCTGCACCCGGGCGCCGGGCACCAGCCGCGCCACCCGTTCCGCCTCCCGCGGCGAAACGGTGCCGTCCTGCTCGCCGACGACGAGCAGCAGCGGCACCGCCAGATCCGGGTATTCCCGGGTCATCGGCGCGAGGTCCCAGCGGGACATCATGGCGATAGTAGCCGCAACGTGGGCCGGACTGCACATCAGGCGCCGGTACAGGACCACGCCGCGCTCATCCAGCCGTGAACCCGTGTCGTGCAGCAGGCGGGTCACCGCGGCCGGATCCGCCGCGCGCCGGGACACCAAATGCGGCACGAAATCCAGCCGTGCAAGCAGGCGCGCTGCCGGCGAGAACAGCTGGCCGGGCAGCCCTCGGAACGGCAGCAGCGCGCCGTTGATGCTCACCACCGCGTCCGGGGAGATGCGGCCGTCGAGCACCATCCGCAGCGCGAGGGCCGCGCCTGCGGAGTGGCCCACGGCCAGGCGGGGCGAGAGCGCCAGCGCCTGGAGCAGCGCCGCGACGGCGCGGGCCATGCCCGGCAGCGAATAACAGGCGTCCCGGCCGCGGCCGGTGAAGCCGTGGCCCGGCAGGTCCGGCGCCACCACGGTGAATTCCCGGGCCAGCGCCGGCAGCAGGCCGCGCCAGGAGTGGCTGGCTGCACCGGTGCCGTGCAGCAGCAGCGCCACCGGTCCGTCGCCGGCGCACTGGACGTGCCAGCGGATGCCGGCGGCCTCCACGAACCGGCTGGCCCGGCGGTTGGGCCAGTCGAGCCCGTCGGCGTCCCATTGCAGGGTGCCGCGGTCGCCGGGGTCCGGGCCGGCCAGCGCGAGGCCGCCGTGCGCGAGAGCGGCCCCGTTTTCAGGCCGCGGCATGCCGGCCCCCCCCCGCCAGCTCGCCCTCCCGGCGTACCGCCCGGGACAGCGTTGCGGCGTCCGCCTGGGGCAGGGGCAGATAGCGGGCGGCCATGGCCTCGGCCAGCTCCCGGGCATCCGCACGCGCCCGGGGCGAGGTATCGATCACCAGCGTGGAGAAACCCGCCACCCGCAGCGAGCGGGCCGCCTGCAGCGCGTCCTCCCGCGCACGGGCGCGGCCGCCGATGCCGTCACGCCCCACGTTGGCGCGACCATCGGTCAGGAACACCACCAGCGGCGTCTCGCCCCGCCGCCTGGCCGCCTCGGCGATGGTCAGCGACGAGTCGATGCCTGCGGCCAGCGGCGTGCCACCTCCTCCTGGCAGCTGCGCGAGACTGCGCCTCGCACGTACCAGCGACCGGGTCGGCGGCAGTAACAGCTCCGCGCCGGGCCCGCGGAACGCGATCAGCGCGACCCGGTCCCGGCGCACGTAGCAGTCGGCCAGCAGGAGTTCCACAGCACCCTTCGCCTCGGCCAGGCGATGCATGGCGGCCGAACCGGAGGCGTCCACCACGAAGATGCTGGTGGTCTCGGTCCGCTGCCGGAAACGGGTAATACGGAAATCGCCCTTGCGCACCTCCACCCGCGCGCCGCGCCGTACGGACGCCCCGTCACCGGCAGCCTGCCCCCGGCGCAGCGGCTGCCACGGGGCGGCGGCGCGCAGGGTCTCGATGACGTTCAGGCGCGCACCGTCGCGCAGCTCTCCGGGGCGGGCGCCGGCCGGGCGGCCGCGCAGGCGCGAGGTCTGCACCGCCCCGGCCTTGCCGACCGTACCGGTGCGCAGCGCGCCGCCGGCGGCCAGCAGCGCATCCAGCAGGGCGGCGGGCAACGCCGCCCGTGCGGCTTCCAGCACCTGGTCGGGCAAGGGTCCGTCCGGGATACCCTGGTTTTGATCCTGATCCCGGTCTTCGGGGGGCGTGTCGGCCTCCCGCTCCTCTGGCTGCTCCGGTTCTTCCTCGCTGTCCATGTCCGGCAGGCGTGTGGCGCGGGGCGCCAGCACCAGCCTCGCGGCACCGGCGGCATCCTCGTCGGTGACCGCGTCCCGACCGGCCAGTGCCGCCAGCGCGCGGGCGGCGCGCATCGCCAGCAAAGCGGCGCGCAGCGAATCCACGCCGAGTGCGAGCGCGGCCCCGCAGAGCGCCTCTGCATAGCGCTCCTCGGCCGTCACGGCGGGGAAGGCCCGGCGCGCGGCTTCCACCCGTGCCGGCGTGCAGCCGGCCGGCACCTCCCGTGTCTCCCGGTGGCTGATCGCGCTCAGGTCCAGGTGGAAGGCGAGCCGGTCACGCAGGGCTGCGGCCGGTTGTTCGTTCTCGTCCAGTCCCTCGTCCAGCGCCACCACGCCCACCCGGGCCGGCTGGCGCGAGGTGATGCCGTCCCGTTCCAGGAGCACGGCGCCCGTATCGAGGGCCGCGGTCAGATGGGCGATGGTGGCCCGTTCGGCGCGTTCGGCCGAGCTCAGCAGCAGCACGCCGCCGTCCGCCTCCGCCAGCAGGCCCCGCTCGGCCACGGGCCGGCCCTGGCCGAGGGTTGCCGCGAGATCGAGTCCGCCCAGAAGCCGTGCCTCGGTCACGTGTACGGGCACGCGCCGCAACGCCGCCCCGCCGGGCAGCAGCCGGCGCAGTACCCGGAGCCACTCGTCCCGCACCGGGCCCGCGTGGGCCCGCACGTTCACGCCGCCGAAACCTGCCGGGTCCGTCGCGAACAGACACGCCGCCCGTAACGCATCGGACCAGGCGGCGCTCACGGCCCGAAGACCTCTTCCAGTGCACGCTCCACACGCACGCCGGAGCCGGATTCATCCAGTGGATTGCGCCGCAGACGGTGGCGCAACGCCGGGCCCGCCACCTCGCGCAGCTGTTTCTCCGTCACCGCCCCGGCGCCTTCCAGCGCCGCCACGGCCCGCGCCGCGCGCACCAGCGTCAGCTCGCCGCGCAGGCCGTCGGTACCGAGCGCGATGCAGAGCCGTGCCGCCTGCTCGAGCATGGCGTCGGGCACGTCCACCTCGTCGATGCGTTCCCGCGCCTTGCGGATCTTCGTCCGCAGGCTGCCGTCGCGGCGCTTCCATTTGGCGACGAAGGCGGCGGGGTCACGCTCGTATTCGTCCCGGCGCCGGATCACCTCGATGCGGGTGGCCAGCTCTTCCGGCGTGCGCACCTCCACCGAGAGGCCGAAGCGGTCCAGCAACTGGGGCCTGAGTTCGCCCTCCTCCGGGTTGCCGCTGCCGATGAGCACGAAGCGCGCGGGATGGCGCACGCTGAGACCCTCCCGTTCCACCACGTTCTCGCCGGATGCCGCCACATCCAGGAGCAGGTCCACCAGGTGGTCCTCCAGCAGGTTTACCTCGTCGATGTACAGGAAGCCGCGGTGGGCCCGCGCGAGCAGGCCCGGTTCGAAGGCCTTCTCGCCCTGGGTCAGCGCGAGTTCCAGGTCCAGGGCACCCACCACCCGATCCTCGGTGGCGCCCAGCGGGAGGTCGACCACCGGCACCGCCAGGGTGCGGCTCTTCAGCTCGCCGTGGCGGCTGCGCTCGCGGCACTCTTCGCAGAATTCGCCGGGGGCGTCGGGGTTGCAGCCGTAGCGGCAGCCGGTCACCACCCGCATCTTCGGCAGCAGCGCGGCCAGTGCGCGCACGGTGGTGGACTTGCCCGTGCCCCGGTCGCCGAACACCAGCACGCCGCCGATAACCGGATCCACGGCGGCGATCATCAGCGCCAGCTTCATCTCGTCCTGGCCGACGATTGCGGAAAACGGAAACGGTGCCGCCATCTCAGGAACTCCGGTCGCGGGTTTCAGTAGCGGCCGGCGAAGACCGACGCGGGACCGTCATCGCCACGCTCCTCGTGCTCCGGCGCCCCGGCGCGACGCGAGCCCAGGCTCCAGCGCCACAGTGCAGACACGTCCAGTGGCAGTACCAGGAACCAGTGTTCCAGCACGCCCACCGCCATCAGCGCAGCTAGAAAGCTCCAGGCCGCGGCATCATACGGCGTCGCCGCCGCGGCTGCCGCACCGATCATCCAGGCCGTCATGACGGTCGCGATGGTAACGGAGAACGGGAACAGCAGGTTCATCGGCCGCCGCCGCAGGAAGCTCGAGAGATAGGCGAGATGGTCGGGCAGCAGTTGCTCGTTCAGGTTACGCACGCCCAGGAAGACGTTCAGCCGGGCACTCTCGTGCATGGCCAGCAGCACGACGAAGGTCCACAGGCCCAGCTTGTTCGGCGCGCCGGCGGTCGCGAGCACCATCACCAGCACCAGCAGGACGATGGCCGCCTCGTGGTAGTAGCTGGTCTGCAGTGCATGACCGAAGTGGCGCCAGCCCGAGCAGCCCTCCTCGCAACGGTGCTTGCGGGGGCCGGTCAGGTAGCCGAGATAATAGCTGGCCTCCACCCAGACCCATGCCAGCAGGCCGCAGCTGAACGAGAGGTAGGCGCCGGCGAGGCTGGTATCGTCGGCCGCGGCGGCGAGGCCGGCCAGCGCCGCCCCCAGCACTGCGGTGGCGGCGGCCATGCTCCACGGGAAGGTGCGCTTCGGCAGCCCGTCCGCGTAGAAGACCACACCGGTGCTGAACCACCACAGGAACAGGGCATACAGTACCGGCAGGACATATTCGGGCACGCGGTCCTCTCTTTACCAGACCGGTGCCATCCGCACCGTGTCCGGGAGTTCGTTGCGCTTCGCGGGCAGAGTATACAGCCGCGCGAAGACGGCGAAGCCGGCTGCGGCCAGCGCACCGCGCTTCACCAGCGACAGCAGCCCACCGCGTTCCTTCGCCGCGGTGGCGGCAACGGAAATCCGGCGCAGCCGTTCCAGGCCGCGGCGCAAGCGCGGGTCGTCGATGTCGAGCTGCAGCGGGAAGACCTGCTTCGTGATCTCGTTCGTGATCTCGAACACACGATAGTCGTAGTCCGTCGGGTCCATCTGCATGGCGTCGTACATCTCGGGGCGGGTGTGGTCGCGCACGTACATCGTGGCGTACACCGCCAGCAGGAAGAACCGGATCCACAGCTTGTTGGCGCCGCGCAGCAGGTGCGGGTTGGCGCGCATGATCAGCGCGAAGGCCTCGCCGTGGCGGTACTCGTCGTTACACCACTGCTCGAACCAGCGGAAAATGGGATGGAAGCGCCGCTCCGGGTGCTTCTCGAAATGCCGGTAGATGGTGATGTAGCGAGCGTAGCCGATCTTCTCCGACAGGTAGGTGGCGTAGAAGATGTATTTCGGCTTGAAGAAGGTGTACTTCTTGGCCCGGCGCAGGAAGCCGAGATCCACCGCCACGCCGAAGTCCTTCAGCGAACGGTTGATGAAGCCGGCGTGACGGGACTCGTCCCGGGCCATGAAGCCCATCAGCTCCTTGACGTCCGGGTTGTCGACGGCCCGCTTGATGTCGGCGTACAGGACGCAGCCGGAGAACTCCGAGGTGACGGAGCTGACCATGAAGTCGATGAACTCCTTGCGCAGGGCCTCGGGCAACTCGCGGATCTCGTCCTCGAACTCCGGCGGGCGCACGAAGTGGTTGCGGTTCGCGTCATTCCTGAACTCGTCCATCATCGCTTCCCACTCCTCGCGCACCGGGCCGACGTCCAGCCGGTCCATCGCCTCGAAGTCCGTGGTGTAGAAACGCGGCGTCAGCAGCGTCTCCGTCGTCGCCGCCGTGGTGGATTCGTTCACTCCCGGCCGGTCCCGGGTTGCCTGCATGGTTGCTTCCATCGTCTTCTCTCCCGTCCTTATCGTTGGTCCGCCGCGCCGTTGGCGGCGGTGGTGGCCGTCCCGGCCGCACCCGCCTGCAGCAGATTGACGAATACCTGCACGTTCTCGCTGCCGAACGGCCCCAGGTAGAGCCTGCGCCCGGTTTCCGGGTCCTCCAGCGTGAGCCTGCCGTCGGCCCAGCGCGTGAGCACGAAGGCCGGCTCAGGGCCGATGCCGCGGAGCTTGCGGTCCCGGGCGAGGCCGCGGAGCACGCCGCGCAGGAATCCGTTGGTGCCCGGCTGCACGACGTGCAGCACATCGCCATCCGCCGGGCCCCGCACGACCACCGAGCCATCCGCCGCGTCCTCGAACACGAGCTCGCGGGTCTCGACCGCCGACGACGACGGTACCTCCACCGTTCCCATGCCCGTCAGCCGCGCCCCCGCGGCCGCGAGGATGGTGACGACGACCAGCCCGGCCGCGCCGAGGATCGCCGCCCGGGGGATCCTGTCCCCGTGTGTGCCGCCCATCGTGGCCGCCTCAGCGCGCCGCGGCGGCGAACGAGCCCGCCGTTGCCTCGTCGGCGGTCCGCTCTGCGCTGCGTGCCCTCACGGGCTGGCCGGCATGACGAGCCAGCGCGTCGGCCAGCAGCCCCGCCACGCTCTCGGCATCCGGGATGCCGCGGAACATGGGCTGCGCGTTGCCGAAGCTCCAGGGCCGCACGTGCGGCCAGAAGATGAGCCAGGAGACGCCGTTGCCGGGCTTCACGCTGAGCGGGATGTCGCCGGAGCCGCCCTTCCAGGTCTTCACGGCGGCCGATTCCACCAGCGAGTACGGAATATTGGCCGTCATCGGCAGAGCGATGCCGAAGCGCAGGATCACCCGCTCGGAGGTCACCGTGTAGATGGTCGTGCGGGCCATCTGCCAGGCGATCAGCAGCAGCAGTCCGACGGCGAGGCCGGCGGGCACGGCCAGCGCCGATGCACCGGCCAGCGCCGCGCCGACGGGCTGGCCGGCGGCCAGGTCGGTGCCGATACGCCAGGCAGCGAGCAGCGCGAAGTAGAACGCGAGCTTGCGCACGTGCAGCGCCCGTACGGCGAGGTTCTGCCAGAGGGGCGAGCCCTGCCAGAGCAGACGCTCGTCCTCCGGCAGCTTCTCCGGAATCCCGGGCATGTACTCGGGGGCGTGGTCATGATGGGTCATATCAGCGGCTCCTGGCGCACCGGATCGGCGTACAGCGTGCCGCTGCCGAAGTAACCCATGATGCGCTCTTCTTCGAGCAGTGTGACGAGGTCGGGATTCGCCGTACCGGGCACGTGGGCGAGCTGGTGGCCCTTCAGGGCTTGCACTTTCACCTGGCCACGGCCGCCGTTGACCTTCGCGAAGTAGATGGGCACGAGGATGCGCCGCGGACCCGTCGCCCCGCCGACCTCGGCCTCGAGGTAGCGCACATGGGGTTCGGAAAGGTCGAGCCACAGGTCCTTGATGGTGCCCGCCACCTCGCCGTCGGCGCCGACCAGTTCCATGCCGCGGGGATCCGCGTCACGGCGGTCCACCTCGGCCTCGCTCACGCTGCGCATCGGCACGATGCGGGCGCGGCCATCGTAGGTCTTGTCGGGCTCGTCGGCACGATTCGCGAAGGCGCCCGGCCCCACGCCGGCGCCGACGCCGTCGCCTTCGGGGATCAGCGGCGATCCGGGGAAGGGTGCGGCAGGCTTCGCCTTGATGTCCGTCTCGGCCGCTTCCTTGCGGGGCGACTGCACCGTGTGGCCGTCGCGCAGCAGGAAGGTCTTCGGCTCCGGCACGCCCGGGAAGCCCTGCACGGTGACGTGCGAGGCCCGCTCGGACTCGAGCGGATAACCCTCCCGCTTGTCTTCCCGGCGCAGATAGATGATCAGGCCGGCGAAGAATATCCAGAAGGCGTAGAGGACGAGTTGTGCTACGTCGATGTAGCCAGTAATAGCGCCGGTTTCCATAGTCATTCTCCTTGAGGCAAACCGCTCAGCCGGGGAATTCCGCCAGGCCGAACCTCGATGGGGACCGCGCGGTGCCAGCGGGCGCATGACGCACGAGCGGTCCTATCGCGACCAGAGTCGCAAACAACAACAAAATTTCCAGGTGGTAGACGAAGCTGTAGCCGGCCGAGGCGTCGTTCATGGCCGGCCCGAATACGCCGGCGCTCGCCAGCCCGGAGACGATGTCCCGGATGGCGCCGCCGGCGGCGATGGCGATCCCGGCCGCACTGGCCTGGACCGCACCCCAGGCGCCGAGCGCGAGTCCCGTGTAGCGGCCCCGGTTCATCGCCATGGCCGCGATCAGGGTGCCCACCGAGAACAGCCCCGCGCCGAAACCGATCAGCACGGTGCCCGCCCGGAACAGGTTGGCCGAGGCGAGCGGGGCCGCGAAGATCACGGCCGGGAAGGCGAACAGGCCGACCAGCGCGCCGACGCCGGCCAGGCGGAAGGCGTCGCCGCCGCGGCCGAGGTAGCGTGCAGCGACAGCGAAACCGGCGAGCGTCCCGCCGGCCAGCAGGGCGGTCAGCGCCGTGGTGGCACCGACGCCGAGGTGCAGGATCTGGCCGCCGTAGGGCTCCAGCAGGATGTCCTGCATGGTGAAGCCGGCGGTACCGAGACCCACGGCCACCAGGAAGCGGCGGGCGCCCGGAGTGCGGGCGAACGCGCGCCACGCCTCGCCGAAGCGTGGCCGGGGCACGCTCGCAGCGGTCTTCGCCGGCTCCATGGCCTCCTGTTTCCACAGTGCCAGCATGTTCAGCGCGAAGGTCGCGAGCGCCGCGCCCTGGATCACCTGGATCAGGCGCACCTGGCTGAAGTCGCGCAGCAGCGCGCCGAATACGAGCGCGCTCGCCACCATGCCGATCAGCAGCATGACGTACAGCAGGGCGACCACCCGCGGACGCGACTCCTCCGGTGCGAGGTCGGTGGCCAGCGCCAGGCCGGCCGTCTGGGTGGTATGCAGGCCGGCGCCGACCAGCAGGAAGGCGAGCGCCGCACTCGCATGACCGATCCAGGCGGGGCCGTTCGAGTCACCGGACAGCAGGATCAGCGCGAACGGCATGATGGCCAGGCCGCCGAACTGCAGCAGCGTGCCGAACCAGATGTAGGGCACGCGGCGCCAGCCGAGCACCGACCGGTGCGTGTCGGAACGGAAGCCGACCAGGGCCCGGAACGGCGCGAACACGATCGGCAGGGCGACCATGGCGGCCACCAGCGAGGCCGCCACGCCGAGTTCCACGATCATCACCCGGTTGAGCGTGCCGGCGATCAGCACCATGGCCATGCCGACGGAGACCTGGAACAGGGACAGGCGCAGCAGCCGGCCGAGGGGCAGCTCGGCCGAGGCCGCATCGGCGAAGGGCAGCAGCGCGGGGCTCACCCCCCGCCAGCTCTTCGCCAGCCTGCCGTTCAGCGATCTCATCCGCGGGTCAGCTCCTGGGCGTGAGAGGTGTAGAAGCCGCTGGCAATGCGCTCGTCCCGGCCCGTGCGCCAGCCGGCCAGCTCGCGGGCGGCGGCGATGCGCCGCTGCAGGGCGTTGCGGCCCACCGGCACGATGGCCGGCGCCCGGTGCTGGCGGTTCGGGATCAGGCGGCCCACGGCGTGCATCGCGGCCAGTGCCGGCGTGCGCGGTGCGAAGGTGAACAGCACGGAGGCGTCTGCCAGGCGGCCGAATGCACTCAGCACGCGGACGATGTCCGCCGCGTCGTAGTGGATCAGCGAGTCCATGGCCACCACGTGGTCGAAGCGGCCGAGTCGCTCGTCGAACATGTCGCCCACGCGGAAGTCGATGCGCCCGGCGCCGAGTTCGGTCGGCAGCCGTTCCCGTGCCAGCTCGATCAGCGTCGGCGACAGGTCGATGGCGGTCACGTGGGCACCCCGGCGGGCGGCCTCCACCGCCAGCGCGCCGGTGCCACAGCCCGCATCCAGGATGGTGCGTCCCTCGAGCTCCGCCGGCAGCCAGGACAGCAGACGCTCACGCATCCGGTCCCGCCCGGCACGCACCGTCGCCCGTATGCGCCCCACCGCCTCGTCGGAGGTCAGACGCCGCCAGGCGTCCGCCGCCGTCCGGTCGAAATAGGTCTCCAGCTCGCCGCGGCGTTCCTGGTAGGTCATGGTCGTCATCAGTCGAAACCCAGAAAATCGAAGATGTCCCGGTCCTTCATCGGGGCGGCGTCCATCGGGTCGGTGCCGTCCCACAGTGCCTGTGCCAGGCGCAGATACTCCTGCTGCACCGCCGCCAGGCCGTCCGCGTCCTCCATCTCGAACAGCGTGGACTTCTTCAGCCGGCTGCGGCGGATGACGTCCAGGTCCGGGAAGTGGGCCACCCGGTTCAGGCCGATGGCCTCGTTGAAGCGGTCGATCTCGTCCGTCTGGGCGCTGCGGTTCGCCACCACGCCGCCGAGCCGGACGTTGTAGTTCTTCGCCTTCGCCTGGATGGCGGAGACGATGCGGTTCATCGCGAAGATCGAGTCGAAGTCGTTCGCGGTGACGATGAGCGCCCGGTCGGCATGCTGCAGGGGTGCAGCGAAGCCGCCGCACACCACGTCGCCCAGGACGTCGAAGATCACCACGTCGGTGTCGTCCAGCAGATGATTCTGCTTCAGCAGCTTCACCGTCTGGCCGACCACGTAGCCGCCGCAGCCGGTGCCTGCGGGCGGGCCGCCGGCCTCCACGCACATCACGCCGTTGTAGCCCTCGTAGACGAAGTCCTCGGGCCTGAGCTCCTCGGGGTGGAAATCCACCGACTCGAGCACGTCGATCACCGTCGGCACCAGCCGCTTGGTGAGCGTGAAGGTGGAGTCGTGCTTCGGGTCGCAGCCGATCTGCAGCACCCGCTTGCCGAGCTTGGTGAAGGCCACGGAAAGGTTCGACGAGGTGGTGCTCTTGCCTATACCGCCCTTGCCGTACACGGCGAACACCTTCGCCCGGCCGATCTTCTCCGGCTCCATGTGCACCTGCACACTGCCCTCGCCGTCCAGTCCCTGCGTGCGGTTGCCGATCTCGGACATGGGAACGCTGGTTACGTTCATGCTGCTGCTACCCCCTCGACCACGCCTTCCAGCCGGTCTTCCAGTTCATCGCCCGCCCGCTGTAATGCTTCGAGCATGTTCTCGTCGGGCGTCCAGTATTGCCTCTCGTGTGCCTCCAGCAGGCGGCTCGCCACCCGCGCCGAGGCCGTGGGATTCAGGTCGGCCAGGCGCTGGCGCATCTCCTCGTCCAGGACGAAGGTCTGCGTCAGCTGCTTGTACACCCAGGGCGCCACCTGTCCGGTGGTGGCCGACCAGCCCATGGTATTGGTGATGTGGGATTCGATCTGGCGCACGCCCTCGTAGCCGTGCTTCAGCATGCCCTCGTACCACTTCGGGTTGAGCATGCGCGTGCGGGTCTCCAGCGCCACCTGCTCGGAGAGCGTGCGCACGGTGCCCTCGCCGCGGGTCTGATCGCCGATGTAGACGGGCACGCTCTGCCCCGCCGCGGAGTTCACCGCCCGGTTGATGCCGCCCAGGGTGTCGAAGTAGTGGTCGATGGTGGTGACGCCGAGTTCGACCGAGTCCACGTTCTGGTAGGCGAGTTCCACGCCGCCCAGCACGTTCTTCAGGAGTTCGGCCTGCTGCACCGGCTGGCCGCCGCGGCCGTAGGCGAAGCACTTGCGCCGGGTGTAGGTGTCGGCGAGCTCGTCCTCGTCCTCCCAGCAGCCGCTGTCGATCATGTGGTTTACGTTCGAGCCGTAGGCGCCGGCGGCGTTGCTGAAGACGCGCAGTGCCGCTGTGTCCAGGTCGCAGCCGTGCTCCTCCTGGTAGGCGAGCACGTGCTTGCGGACATAGTTCTGTTCGCAGGGCTCGTCCGCGCTGGCCGCGAGCCAGGCCGCCTCGGCGAGCATGCGGGTCTGCAGGGGCAGCAGGTCGCGGAAGATGCCGGACAGCGTCACGACCACGTCGATGCGCGGCCGGCCCAGCTCCTCCAGCGTGATCAGCTCGGCGCCGGCCAGGCGGCCGTAGCTGTCGAAGCGCGGGCGCGCACCCATCAGGGCCATGGCCTGGGCGATCGGCGCGCCCTCGCTCTTCAGGTTGTCGGTACCCCAGAGCACCAGCGCGGTCGTCTCCGGCAGCCGGTTGCCCTCCGCCAGGTGGCGCTCGAGCAGCCGCTCGGCCTGGCGGGTGCCGTCGGTCAGTGCGAAGGCGCTCGGCATGCGGAACGGGTCGAAGCCGTGCAGGTTGCGGCCCGTCGGCAGGATGTCGGTCGTGCGCAGCAGGTCGCCGCCCGGCACCGGCCGCACGAAGCGCCCGTCCAGCGCCTTCAGGATAGCGTCGATCTCGTGGTCCCGGGACAGCAGCTCGGCGGCGCCGGCCAGCTCGCCGAATACTTCCAGGTTGGTCTCGCTGTCCGGCAGGCCGGCCGCCGCCAGGGCATCCGCCGCCGAGGCACCGGCGGCCAGCGCCTGCATGGCAGCCTCCGGCGGCCGCTCGCCCGTGGCACCCTCGGCAATCGCCGCGAGCATGTCGGCGCGCTCGGCCTCCGTCGGCGCCTCGCCCACCACGTGCAGGCCATGGGGGATGAGCGCGTACTCGAGTTCCAGCATCGCCTCGTTCAGGCGGGTGATCTCGGCCTCCGCGCCATCCGCGGCCCACGCGGGTTCCAGCGCGGCCAGATCCAGCTCGGCGGCCTGTGCCTGGATCAGCGCGGCCAGTTCACCGGCCTCCCTGTCGGACTCCGGCGCCAGCGCGCGCCAGCGCTCGATGCTCGCCTTCAGGTCCGCCAGTCCGCGGTACAGCCCGGCCTGGGCCACCGGCGGCGTGAGGTAGCTGATCAGCGTGGCGGCCGCCCGGCGTTTGGCGATCGTACCCTCGGACGGATTGTTGGCCGCATAGAGATAGAGGTTGGGCAGGTCGCCGATGAGCCGTTCCGGCCAGCAGGCGGCGGACAGGCCGGTCTGCTTGCCGGGCATGAACTCGAGCGCCCCGTGGGTACCGAAGTGCAGTACCGCGTGCGCGCCGTAGTCCTCCCGCAGGTACCGGTAGAAGGCCGAGAACGCGTGTGTGGGTGCGAAGCCCTGCTCGAACAGGAGCCGCATGGGGTCGCCCTCGTAGCCGAAGGCGGGCTGGATGCCTACGAACACGTTGCCGAAGTGCTCGCCCAGCACGAAGATGGAGCCGCCGTCGGTCTGGTGGCGGCCCGGCGCGGGCCCCCACTGGGATTCGATGTCGGCGAGCCAGGTCTCGCGACGCACGTGGTCGTCGGTGGGGATGCGGGCGCACACGTTCGCATCGGCGCCGTACTGCCGGGCATTGCCGCCCAGCAGGCGCTCGCGCAGCGCATCCTCGCTCTCGGGCACCTCCACGTCGTAGCCGTCGCGTGCCAGGGCGCGCAGCGTGTGCAGCAGCGAGGCCCACACGGACAGATGCGCCGCCGTGCCGGTGGCACCGGAGTTCGGCGGGAAGTTGAACAGCACCAGACCCACCCGGCGCTCGGCCACCGGGGTCCTGCGCAGGCGGATCTGCCGCTCGACCCGGGCCGCCAGTGCCGCGGCGCGTTCCCGCTCCGGGTGCATGTCGCGCTTGCGGTCTTCGGCCGCCGCCGTGGAGCGCCCGCCGAACAGCATCGGGGCGGTGGCGCCGTCCAGCTCGGGGATGGCGACCATCATCGTGGATTCCACCGGCATCAGGCCGAGGGTGGAATCCTGCCACTGCTCGAGGGACTGGAACTCGACCGAATGGGCGGCGAGGTAGGGCACGTCGAGTTCACCCAGCAGCTGCTCGGCCGCCGCGGCGTCGTTATAGGCGGGGCCGCCGACCAGCGAGAAGCCGGTGAGCGAGATCACCGCGTCCACCAGGGTCTCGCCGTCACGCCGGAAGTAGCGCTCCACCGCCGGCCGCGCGTCCAGACCGCTGGAGAAGGCGGGGATCACCCGGAGTCCGCGTGCCTCCAGCGCCGCGATGACGCCGTCGTAATGGTCGGTGTTGCCCGCGAGCACGTAGGAGCGCATCACCAGCACTCCGACGGTGCCGTTGCGGCCGTCGGCCTTCGGCAGCCGGCGCGCATCCTCACCCATGCGCTGCTTCATGCGCGGATGGTAGACGCCCACCTCGGGGTACTCGGCCGGCAGCGCGGCCTTCACCCGGTCGCGCAGACCCCGGCGCGGACCGCCCGCGTAACGGCCGATCAGGAAGCGCACCATGTTGGCCACGTTGTCGTCGGAGCTGGCCAGCCAGTACTGCAGCGTGAGGAAGTAGGCCCTGACGTCCTGGGCGGTGCCCGGGATGAAACGCAGGATCTGGGGCAGGCGCCGGAGCATGGCCATCTGGCGCGCACCGGCGGTGCTGCCGCCGCCTTCGGTCTTCTTCGGTTTCAGCTTCTTCAGGAAGGCGAGCGGTCCCTTCTGGCTTCCGTCCATGCGGAAGTTGCCGAGCTTCGTGAGCCGTGCCACCTCGGCCGCGGACATGCAGCACACCAGCGCGTCGCAGCCGTCGCGGCGCGCGCGCAGGTCCTCGATGACGGGCTGGATGTGATCATCCATGAACATCATGGTGACGACGATGATGTCGGCACGGGCGATGTCCTCGCGGCAGCGGGCCAGCGCGTCCTCGTCGGCCGTCCATTCGGTGGCCACGTGCAGGTGCATGGACAGGCCGGGCAGTTCACGCCGGAGCACCCGGTGCGCGCGCTCGACGGCACTCGCCATGTGACTGTCGAGCGTCAGCATGACGAAGTTGAGCGTCGTGTCAGCGGCCGAAGTGTGCTTTGGCATCGTATAGTGTCTCGACGGTAATGCTCGCCACGCCGCGTTCGGTGGCGTAGCGCTCGGTGTTCCTGCGGGCCTTGCCGCGGACGAAGAACGGGATCTTCTTCAGTTCCTGCTCGGCATCCTCGGTCCACATCGCGACGGTGTCGTCGGCGGCGGCAGCCCCGGGAGCGGACTCGCCCGCAGCCTGCTTGCGGCCATGGCCGAGATGGGACGGCATGGCGTCGTCGTTGAATTCGAAATCGTCCCGGAACATGGTCAGCAGGTGCTCCTCCAGGCCCATCATCAGGGGGTGCACCCAGGTGTCGAAGATGACGTTGGCGCCTTCCCGGCCCATCTGCGGGGAATAGCGCGCGGGGAAGTCCTGCACGTGCACCGGCGAGGAGATGACGGCGCAGCCGATGCCGAGGCGCTTGGCGATGTGGCGTTCCATCTGGGTGCCGAGCACGAGTTCCGGCTCGAGTTCGGCCACCCTCGCCTCCACCTCCAGGTAGTCATCGGTGATCAGCGGCTCGACCCCGTATTCCTTCGCGGCCTGGCGCACCTCGCGGGCGAATTCACGGCTGTAGGTACCGAGGCCGACGACGTCGAAGCCCATCTCATCGCGTGCGATGCGGGCGGCCGCCAGGGCATGGGTGGCGTCGGCGAAGATGAACACCCGCTTGCCAGTGAGGTAGGTGCTGTCGACGGAGCGCGAGTACCAGGGCAGACGGGACGTCTCCTCCGCGAGGGCCGCGCTCACGTCGATGCCGGCCGTCTCGCCCACCTCGGCGATGAAATCCCGGGTGGCGCCGACGCCGATGGGCACCGTCTTCACGAACGGCTGGCGGAACATGCGCTCCAGCCAGGCACAGGTGGTGTGTGCAATCTCCGGATACAGGCACACGTTGAAGTCGGCGTCGGGGATGCGCGCCAGGTCTTCCGGCGTCGCGCCTTCGGGCGCCACCACGTTCACGTCAACGCCGAGGCTTTCGAGCAGGCCCGTGATCTCGCACACGTCGTCGCGGCAGCGGAAGCCGAGGGCGGACGGGCCGAGCAGGTTGGCACCGGGCCGGCGCCCCTCGGGTCGCGGCGCCGGCTCGCTGCCCGGCGCCGGTATGCGGCTGGCGAGCAGCGTGCGCACCAGGTGGTAGAAGGTCTCGCTGGCGCCCCAGTTCTCCTTGCGGGAGTAGGACGGCAGCTCCAGCGGCACCACGGGCACGGGGAAGTCCATGCTCTCGGCCAGCGATCCCGGCTGATCCTGGATCAGCTCGGCGGTGCACGACTCGCCCACCAGCATCGCCCGGGGACGGAAGCGTTCGTAGGCCTCCCTGAGCGTGTCCTTCACGAGGCCTGCGGTATCGGCACCGAGATCGCGGGCCTGGAAGGTGGTGTAGGTCACCGACGGGCGGGTCGGGCGCCGCTCGATCATGGTGAACAACAGATCGGCGTAGGTGTCGCCCTGGGGCGCGTGCAGCACGTAGTGCACGCCCTCCATGGAGGTCGCGATGCGCATGGCCCCGACATGGGGCGGACCTTCGTATGTCCAGAGCGTCAGCTGCATGTCACACCGCCAGCCTGTCCATGCGGTTCAGCGGCCGGGCGAACAGCTCGGCGAGGTCCGCCGCCTGCTCGAAGCCGTGCACCGGCGTGAAGACCAGTTCGATGGACCATTTGGTGCGGAAGCCCTCCGCCTCGAGGGGATTCGCGAGGCCCAGTCCGCAGACCGTAAGGTCCGGCGCATCCTGGCGCACCCGGTCCAGCTGACGCTCCACGTGCTGGCCCTCGGACAGCCGCAGGCCGTCCGGCAGGCGCGCCATCTCGGCGCCGACCACCTGGCGGTCCAGATAGGGCGTACCCACCTCGACCAGCTCCATGCCGCATTCCTCGTGCAGGAAGCGCGCCAGCGGAATCTCGAGCTGGGAATCCGGCAGGAAGCTGATGCGCCGGCCGGACAGCTGCTCGCGGTAACGCGCGAGCGCCCGGCGGGCCCGTGCCGCCGGTGCCGCGGTGACTTCCCGGACGCGTTCGACCGGCACGCCCGCGGCAGCGCCCGCGGCCTCGAACCAGGCCTGGGTGCCTTCGACGCCGAAGGGATAGGGTGCCTCGATCAGCCTGGCTCCGCGTGCGGCCAGAGCCCGCGCCGTCTCGCCGAGGAACGGCTGTGCCAGCAGCACGTCGGTGCCGGCCCCCACCGGCGGCAGTTCCGTCGCGTGCCGGGGCGGCAGGAAATGGACATTGCCGATGCCCATGTCCCGGAACAGGCGGGCGAACTGGTCCTCCACCACGTCGGCCAGCGTGCCGACCACCAGCAGGGAGCGCTCTCCTGCCGGCAGCGCCGGGAGTTCCGGCACGAGCGCCTGCAGGCAATTGTCCTCGCCCTGGGTGAACGTGGTCTCGATGCCGCTGCCCGAATAGTTGAGGACGCGGACCCGGCCGTGGTGCGCCCTGGACAGCCGCTCCGCCGCCTTGGCGAGATCCAGTTTGATGACCTCCGACGGGCAGGAGCCCACCAGGAACAGGGTGCGGATCTCGGGCCGGCGCTCCAGCAGCTGATGCGCGATGCGATCGAGTTCGTCGTTGCAGTCGGCCAGGCCCGCCAGATCCCGCTCCTCGAGGATGGCGGTGGCGAACCGGGGTTCGGCGAAGATCATGACGCCGGCCGCCGACTGTATAAGGTGTGCGCAGGTCCGCGATCCCACCACCAGGAAGAAGGCGTCCTGGATCTTGCGGTGCAGCCAGACGATGCCGGTCAGCCCGCAGAACACCTCGCGCTGGCCGCGCTCGCGGAGTACCGGGCGCTCCTGGCAGCCGCTGGCTGGGACGGTGGCTGCGGCACTCCGGTTCATTCGACCGCGTACCCCGCCGCCGTGCCGGGTGCCGGCCCGGCGCGCCGCTGCGGTTGCTCCAGCCGCGCCGAGCGCAGCTTCAGGAGGAACTGGATTGCGTTGACGACATAAGCAGCGTAGGCTGCCAACGCAAGGAGCATGAGATGGCGCGACTCCATAACTCCAACAAAAAGAGCCGCGAGGTAGGCCGTATGCAGCGCCATGACGAGCATGCTGACGACGTCCTCCCAGAAGAAGCTGGGCGCGAACAGCCAGCGGCCGAACACCACCCGCTCCCAGATCGAGCCGGTCACCATAATCGCGTACAGAATCAATGTCTTGACGACGATCGAGACGGTGGCGGCAAGGTACCCCTCGCCCGTACCCAGGTAGCGGATCACCAGGGCGAAACTCACCAGGAACACCAGGAACTGGAGCGGTGCGAGGATGCCCTGCACCAGCGTCCAGCGGGTCTCGTCCCGCCTCTTCCGCTCCGCTTCCGTGTAAAGAGGTCTTTTGTTCTCGTGCCGGGTCATGCGACCGCTGTCTCGCTAATCTCGGTGCCGTTGTTAAGGAATCTAGACGCCTTGTTTCCATCTGTCAACTAAACCGGACGTAAACAAGACTTGACAAATACGGGGGAGAATTCGATCATGAGGCTCGCGTCCCCGCAAGGGTGCGCGCGCACAGTCGGATAAGCTCCCCCGCAAGGGGTGGCAACCGCCGCCGGAGCCGCCGCAGAGCGGGTCGAACGATGGTTGCCGGAGCCGGGCCCGCAGGGCCCGTGGCAGGCCGAGGGAGAGCGGCCGGTCGTACGACAAAAGAGAGAGGAGGCGCGCGATGACCGAACGGGGAGCTCGGCATCTGGCCGGAGAAGACCGGGAAACAGGCCGCTACCCGCTGGCGAAGGCCGGCGAAACGGACGAGGAGCGATGGAGAGAGGACGATGACGACTGCCAGGTGCCACGGGACCGTATGGCCCAGCTGGTACGCATCATCGAATCCGAGACCATCCCGAGACTAGTGCTGGCGCATCAGGAAGAGGTCGCGACCGACGACCGCCAGGAGGAACCCGGACCGACTCTGGATCCGGAGTCGGTGCGGAAACTCGCCTCGCTGGTCCTCTCGCCGGACCAGGAACTCGCCCTGACCTACGTGCGTTCACTGCGCGAACAGGGGGTACGCCGGGAACGGCTGTTCCTCGAGCTGCTGGGGCCCACGGCCCGCTATCTCGGCAGCCTGTGGGAAGAGGACCTCTGCGATTTCACCGAGGTGACCGTCGGCCTCTGCCGGCTGCACCAGCTGGTGCGCGAGATGAGCCCGGGCTTCACGGGCAACGGCAACGGCGCCGAGGTGAAGCGCGCGCTGCTCGCGCCGGTGCCCGGCGAGCAGCATACCTTCGGCCTGCTGATGGTGACCGAGTTCTTCCGGCGCGAGGGCTGGGACGTCTGGGGCGGTCCGTCGGCAAGCCACAGCGACGTGCTGCAGGTAGTGAACGCCGAGAAATTCAACGTGGTCGGATTCTCCGTGAGCTGCAATGACCGGCTGGACGAGCTGACCGAGTGGATCCAGACGATCCGTAATCACTCCCGCAACCCGGAGATCGGCGTGCTCGTCGGCGGCCGGGTGTTCATCGATAACCCGGAGCTCGTGCGCGACGTCGGCGCCGATGCGACGGCGCTGGACGGGCGCCAGGCCGCTTTCCAGGCTACGGAACTGCCCCGCCAACTGAAGAGGCACTAGTGACAAACCCGCATCAGGTAAGCGCCTCCGCCAACCGGCACTCGGCCATATCGAAGGCCTTCCGCACGGCGAAGCAGACGCTGGACCAGCTGACCGCAGACACTATCGCCACCCTGATCGCGGCCAGCGCGGACATCGCGCTGGTGATCGACCGGAAAGGCATCATCGTGGACCTCTCGCTGGGTGGCAGCGATCTGCCCCCGGAGGTGGGGGACCACTGGCTCGGCAAGCCCTGGCTCGAGACCGTCGCGCTGGACAGCCGGCCCAAGGTGGAGGCGCTGCTGGAAGATGCCGCCCGTGGCGAGGCGCCGCGCTGGCGACACGTCAATCACCTGAGCCGGGACGGCCGCAATATTCCGGTGCGCTACTGCACGGTGCGGCTGCGCAAGGAAGGCAATATCGTCGCGGTCGGCCGCGACCTGCAGGCCATCGCCAACCTGCAGCAGCGTCTCGTGGATGCCCAGCAATCCGTGGAACGGGACTACTGGAGCCTGCGCCAGCTGGAGACCCGTTACCGCTTCCTGTTCCAGACGGCCTCCGAGGCCGTGCTGATCGTGGACGCCGCGAGCCAGAAGATACTGGAGGCGAACCCGGTGGCGGAGAAGCTGCTGGGCGACCAGGGCAAGCGGGTGGTCGGCCGGCCGCTGGCCGACGCGTTCGCGAAGGAGAGCGCCGCCCCCGTCCACGACTTCCTGGCCGAGGTGCGCGCGGCCGGGCGTGCCGAGGACATCCAGGCGAAGCTGCCCGACAGCCGTCGCCTCGCGGTACGCGCCGCGCTGCTGCGCCAGGAGAGCGGCTCGCTGCTGCTCGTCCGCCTGCACCCCGTGGACCGGACGGAGGCGGATTCCAGCCTCTCCGAGACGAAGCGTCAGCTCGCCAGCATCGTCGAGAGCGCGCCGGACGGCATCGTGGTCACCGGTCAGGACGGCCGCATCGTCAGCGCTAATGCCGCCTTCCTGGAACTCGCTCAGCTCGCCGGCGAAGACGAGGCCAAGGGCGAGACGCTGGACCAGTGGCTCGGCCGGCCGGGCGTGGACCTGAACGTGCTCATCGCGAACGTGCGCCAGCACGGCTCCGTGCGCCTGTTCTCCACCTCCGTGCAGGGCAACTACGGCACCGTCACCGAGGTCGAAATCTCGGCCGTCGCCATCCGCAGCGAGGACCGGCTGCGCTTCGGTTTCGTGATCCGGGACGTGGGCCCGCGGCTGGCCACCGACAACCAGACCATGCAGGCCCTGCCGCGCTCGGTGGAGCAGCTGAAGGACCTGGTCGGCCGGGTACCGCTGAAGGAGCTGGTGCGCGAGTCCACCGATCTCATAGAGAAACTCTGCATCGAGGCCGCCCTGGACCTGACCGACGACAACCGGGCATCGGCCGCGGAACTCCTCGGCCTGAGCCGCCAGAGCCTGTACGTGAAGCTCCGGCGCTACGGTCTGGGCGACCTCGGGCCCGACACCGAGGCCTGAGAGCATGGGCGGACAGGCTACCGGCAGCGTACAGGCGCCGGCCCCCGCCCCGGGAGCCGTACTCGAGCTTCTGAAACCCATCACCTGGTTCCCGCCCATGTGGGCCTTCATGTGCGGCGTCGTCTCCTCCGGTGTCGCGCTTTCCGGCAACTGGCTGGTGATCGGCGCCGGCATCGCGCTGGCAGGCCCGCTGGTCTGCGCAACCAGCCAGGCCGCGAACGACTGGTTCGACCGTCACGTGGACGCCATCAACGAGCCGGGCCGGCCGATCCCCTCCGGGCGTATCCCCGGCCGCTGGGGCCTGTACATCGCCATCGCCTGGACGGCGCTGTCGCTGGCGCTGGCGGCGTCCCTCGGCACCTGGGTGTTCGGCGCCGCCGTGGTGGGGCTGATCCTGGCGTGGCTGTACAGCGCGCCGCCGCTGCGCCTGAAGCAGAACGGCTGGTGGGGTAACACGGCTGTGGCGGCCTGCTACGAAGGGCTGCCCTGGATCACAGGCGCCGCGGTCATGATCGGCGGCGCCATGCCGGACTGGCGCGTGTTCGTGCTGGCGGCGCTCTACAGCGCTGGCGCCCACGGCATCATGACCCTGAACGACTTCAAGTCCGTGGAAGGCGACCTGCGCATGGGCGTGGGTTCCATCCCGGCGCGCATCGGACCCGAGCGGGCGGCGGTACTGGCCTGCGTCACCATGGCGCTGCCCCAGGTCGCCGTCATCGCGTTCCTGTGGTCCTGGGGCCTCGTGCCGTGGGCCCTCGGCGTGGCCGGCGTACTCGCGAGCCAGCTCGCCCTGATGCCACGGCTGCTGCAGGACCCCCGCGGCAAGGCCGCGTGGTACAACGGCACGGGCATCACCCTGTACGTGTCCGGCATGATGATCAGCGCCTTCGGCCTCCGCGCGCTGGAGACGGCGTCGTGAAGCCGCTGGGCTGGTTCGGCATCTTCCGCGTCGGCCTGGTGCAGACCGCGCTCGGCGCCATCGTGGTGCTCACCACCTCCACGCTGAACCGGGTCATGGTCGTCGAGCTGGGCCTCGCCGCCATGCTGCCCGGCGCCCTGGTGGCCATGCACTACGCCGTGCAGGTCTCCCGGCCGCGACTCGGCTACGGCTCAGACCTGGGCGGCCGCCGTACGCCCTGGATCATCGGCGGCATGGCGGTGCTGGGACTCGGCGGTATCACGGCCGCCTGCGCCACGGCCTGGATGGCCACCGACCCGCTGGCCGGCACCGCACTGGCGGTGCTCGCTTTCCTGCTGATCGGCATCGGCGTAGGCGCGGCCGGCACCTCGCTGCTGGTGCTGCTGGCGAAACGGGTCACGCCGGAACGCCGCGCGCCGGCGGCCACCACCGTCTGGCTGATGATGATTGCCGGCTTCGCCGTCACGGCGGGGCTCGCGGGTCATTTCCTGGATCCCTTCTCCCTCGCGCGGCTGGTCGCCGTGACCAGTGTGGTCTGCGGTGCCGCCTTCCTGCTGACCCTCGTCGCCATCTACAACGTCGAGGGGCACGGCGCGCCGGTGGGGACGCAGGCAGGCGCTGCCGCAGGCGGGCAGGAACCGGGACCGCCGTTCCGCCACGCGCTCGCCGAGGTGTGGTCCGAATCCCGTGCGCGCCGGTTCTCCATCTTCGTGTTCGTCTCCATGCTCGCCTACAGCGGCCAGGAGCTGATCGTCGAACCCTTCGCCGGCACCGTCTTCGGCCTGACACCCGGACAGTCCACCCAGCTCGCCGGGATCCAGAACACCGGCATGCTCGTCGGCATGATTCTGGTGGCCATCGGCGCCCGGCGTTACGGCACCCTGAACGGCTGGACCATCGGCGGCTGCATCGCCTCCGCTGTGGCCCTTGTGGCCCTGGCGGCCGGGGGTTTCTTCGCCGACGAGTGGCCGCTGCAGGCCAGCATCTTCGCCCTCGGCATGGCCAACGGGGCCTTCGCCGTAGCCGCCATCGGCTCGATGATGGCCCTGGTGGCCGCCGGCCGGGAACGCCGCGAGGGCGTGCGCATGGGGTTGTGGGGCGCCGCCCAGGCGGTGGCCTTCGGCGCCGGCGGTTTTCTCGGCACGATGGGCGTCGACATCATGCGCGCACTGGTCAGCATGCCCGCCGTCGCCTACGGCACGGTGTTCGTCAGCCAGGCGGTGATGTTCCTCGCGGCGACCGTGCTGGCGGCCAGGGTCGGACACACGGCAGCGGCACGCGACAACGCGCCGCCCCCGGCCGGCCCGGTACGGCTGGCCGCGGAGACGGGCAGACAATGACAAGGGGAAGCGAAATGGAAGAATTCGAAGTAGTCGTCGTCGGCGGCGGGCCCGCCGGTGCCACGGCCGCCGCCACCCTCGCCCGTCAGGGCCGCAGCGTGCTGCTGCTGGACCGGGAAGGCCGCATCAAACCCTGCGGCGGCGCCATTCCGCCGCGGCTGATCCGGGACTTCGAGATACCGGATGCGCTGCTGGTGGCCAAGGTGGACTCCGCCCGGATGGTCGCACCCTCGGGCCGCAGCGTCGATATGCCCATCGAGGGCGGCTACGTCGGCATGGTGGACCGGGAGGAGTTCGACGAGTGGCTGCGCGTGCGGGCGGCCGCTGCGGGCGCCGATCGCCGCCAAGGCTCGTTCGGCGAGATCACCCGTGCTGCCGACGGCACCGCCGTCGTGCACTACCGGGCCCGCGAGGACGGCCGCGAAGCGCCGCCCCGGGCGGTGCGCGCGCGCACCGTGATCGGCGCCGACGGCGCCAACTCCCGGGTGGCCAAACAGATGGTGCCGGGCGGCGATGCCATCCCCTACGTCGCGGCCTATCACGAGATCATCCGTTCTCCCGCCCAGGGGCAGGGCGACTTCGACGGCAAGCGCTGTGACGTGTATTACCAGGGACACCTGTCGCCGGACTTCTATGCCTGGATCTTCCCTCACGGCGAGCACACCAGCGTGGGCGTCGGCAGTGCCAACAAGGGCTTTTCGCTGCGCGGCGCGGTGGCCGATCTGCGTGCCGCCACCGGCATGAGCGACTGCGAGACGGTGCGCCGGGAGGGCGCTCCCATCCCGCTGAAGCCGCTGAAGCGCTGGGACAACGGCCGCGACGTGGTGCTCGCCGGTGATGCCGCCGGCATCGTGGCGCCGGCCTCCGGCGAAGGGATCTACTACGCCATGGTGGGCGGACAATACGCCGCAGAGGCGGCGGACGAGTGCCTGGCCACCGGCAAGGTCAAGGCCCTGAAGAAGGCGCGCAAGCGCTTCCTGAAGGAACACGGCCGGGTGTTCCAGGTGCTGGGCCTGCTGCAGCGCTTCTGGTATTCGTCGGACAAGCGCCGCGAGCGCTTCGTCAGCATCTGCGAGGACCCCGACGTGCAGCGGCTCACCTGGGAGGCGTACATGAACAAGCGCCTCGTGCGCGCCAAGCCCGTCGCCCACGTGCGCATCTTCTTCAAGGACATCGCCCACCTGCTGGGTATCGTCTCGCCGTGAGCCGCGGGGGCGTGCGCCCGCTGCCGATCGTTGTCGCCGCACTGGCCGTCCTGGCCATGGGCGCCGGCGGCGGCCTGCTGACCGACCTGGGGCCCTGGTACCAGGACCTGGTGCAGCCCGAGTGGAAGCCGCCGGACATCGCCTTCGGCCCCGTGTGGACCACCATTTTCGTACTCGCCGCCATCGGCGGCGTGCTGGCCTGGTCGGCCGCGGAGAACCTCGCCGACCGGCGTCTCATCCTGGGCCTGTTCGGCGTGAACGCCGTGCTGAACCTCGGCTGGAGCGCGTTGTTCTTTCAGCTGAAGCGCCCGGACTGGGCGCTGGCGGAACTGGTGCTGCTGTGGCTGTCGATCCTGGCGCTGATCGTCGGGCTGAAGCGGCTGTCGCTGGCCGCCTCGCTGCTCATCGTGCCGTATCTCGCCTGGGTGACCTTCGCCGGCGTCCTTAACTACGCCATCGTGCAGCTCAACTAGCGCAGCCGTGGGCGAACCGCCCGGCACCGCCGTCCCGGCGTGGGCAGCGACGCTAGCCCCGGTCAGCCGAAGCCCTGATAGACCACGAGCGCGCCCAGATAGCCCAGCGCAGTCATGTAGGACCAGGCGAACACGGGCCAGCGCCAGGTGTTGGTCTCGCGGCGGATCACGGCGAGGGTTGCCGCGCACTGCAGGCACCAGGCGTAGAACACCAGCAGGCCCAGCACCATCGGCAGCGTGAACACCGGGCTGCCGTCCGGCCAGGTCGCCGCGCTCAGCCGCTCGGACAGCCTCTCCTCGTCCGCTTCCGCCCCGACGGCATAGATGGTGCCCAGGACCGCCACCACGACCTCCCGGGCCGGGAACCCGGCCAGCACGGCGGCGGAGACCCGCCAGTCCCAGCCGAGGGGATGAAAGACGGGCGCGATGGCATTGCCGGCCCGCCCGAGCCAGCTCTGCGCGAGCTGGGCGGCCGCGGCCTCGTTCTCGATCCGGCGCAGCTGCGCCCGCAGCATCTCCCCTTCATAGACGGCCGCGGCCTCGGCGGCCGCGAGTTCGGCGGACCGCTCCACCGCCTCGGAGCGGGGGAAATAGGCCAGCGCCCAGATGATGACGGCGACGGCGAAGATGACGGTGCCGGCCCGCTTCAGGAACACCCGTGCCCGGTCGAGCAGCTTGATCGCCACCGTACGGACATTGGGATAACGGAACTCGGGCAGAGTGAGCATGAACGTGGGACGCTCGCCACGCAGCGCGGAGCGCTTCAGCAGCAGCGCTGTACCGACCCCGCCCAGGATGCTGAGCATGTACAGCCCGAACAGCACCAGGCCCTGCAGGTTCAGGGGCCCAACGCCCCGGTCGGGCACGAAGGCGGCGATCAGCAACGCGTAGACGGGCAGCCGGGCCGAGCAGGTCATGAACGGCGCGGCAAGGATGGTGGCGATGCGGTCGCGGCGGTTCGGGATCACCCGGGTCGCCATGATCGCGGGCACCGCGCAGGCGAACCCGGACAGCAGCGGGATCACCGAGTGGCCGGAGAGCCCGACGCTGCGCATCGCCCGGTCCACCAGGAAGGCGGCCCGCGCGAGGTAACCGGTGTCCTCCATGAGTATCAGGAACAGAAACAGGATCAGGATCTGGGGCAGGAAGATGACCACGCTGCCCACGCCGGCGATGACGCCGTCGACGAGGAAGCTGGTCAGCATGCCCTCCGGCATCCGGGCGGCCAGGAAATTGCCGGCGCCGCTGACGGCGGCATCGATGAGGTCCATCATCGGGGTGGCCCAGGCGAACACGGCCTGGAACACCACCGCCATGGACAGGATGAACAGCCCTGTGGCCGGCCAGGGACGGCTGAACCAGGCAGCAACGCGCGCGCCCTGGCGCTCGATGGCCGAGCCCTGCTGCTGGACTTCCGCCAGCGCCTCGCGGATCCATCGGTAGCGCTCCCGGGCCTCCACGGCCCGGGGCGGCTCCTCGCCGAACAGCGCGCGTCGGGCTTCGGCCAGCGCCTCGCGTCCGGCGTCGTCCAGGTTGCGCTGCCTCCAGGCGACGGTGGCCGGATCGTCGTCGATGAGTGCGCGCTCGATGTCGACGATGCCGGTGTCGGGCGGGAGGCCCGGCAACTCCTCGCGCAGGCGTTCGGCCGTACCGCGCAGGACCGGCCAGAAGTCCGCCTTGTCCGGCGGTTCGGTATCCGGCAGCTCCGTGAGTCTGCGCTTCAGTTCGGCAAAGCCCCTGCCCGTGGTCGCCACCACCGGGACGATGGGGACGCCGCCCAGCTTGCGGGACAGCGCGTCCACGTCGATATGGGTGCCGTTGCGGCGAGCAATGTCGGTCATCGTCAGCGCAACCAGCACGGGACATCGCAGTTCGATCAGCTGCTGCAGGAAATACAGGCCCTGATAGAGCTGGGTGGCGTCGACGACCGCGAGGATGCCGTCAGGCGGCGGCGTGCCCGGCATGCGCCCGAGCAACACGTCCACGGCGATACGCTCGTCCGCGGAATAGGGGCTCATGGCATAGGTGCCGGGCAGATCGATCAGGTCGAAGTCGGCCTCGGGCAGGGAGGCCCGGCCCGATTTCTTCTCCACCGTGACGCCCGGGTAGTTGCCCGTGTGCTGGCGCATGCCGGTCAGGCGGTTGAAGACCGTGCTCTTGCCCGCGTTCGGATTGCCCACCAGCGCTATCGTGCCCGCCGCCCGGCGGGTCATCGCGACTGACGAGAGAGGAACCGCTATTTCCCGGTTATCGCTCATTTCCTTCCAGGTGCTCGACCCGGAATCGCCTGGCCTGATCCTGGCGCAGGGAAATGGACGTTCCGTGCAGGCGGAACTCTAGGGGGTCACCGCCGAGGGAGCGATGGAGGAAGGTGAGCTCCGCGCCCTCCACCAGGCCCAGCATCATGAGCCGCTGGACGCCCGGGTCGGAGGGATCGACCGACGAGATACGGACACGATCGCCGTTTTTCAGATCCTTGAGTGTCATTTCAGCGTTCTGGTTCAAAGCCGAATGATAATCGTTTGCGGGGTGCCTTGCCATTGGGGCACCCGCGTATCCCGCCCGGACCTGCCGGCTGGCCAGGAGATGATCGGGCCCGCCGGCGGTTCGCGGATGCCGAGCGTCCCGCCGCGGCGGGACGCTCGGCACCGTCGGCGCTCAGCTGCCCGTCTTCTTCGCGGTCGACTTCCTGGCGGAGGTCTTCTTCGCGGCGGTTTTCCGGCGACTCGTCTTCTTGGCCGTCTTCTTCCTGGCCGTCTTCCTCTTGGCCGTTTTCTTCCCGGCTGCCTTTTTGCCGGCCGTCTTCTTCGTGGCCGCCTTCTTCCTCACCGTCTTCTTCTTCGTAGCCTTTTTCCCGGTGGTCTTGCCGGCAGCCGCCTTTTTCTTTTTCTTCTTTTTCTTCTTGCTGCGGGTCATCCGCTCGAGTTGCTTCTCGACCTGATCGATTGCCTTGTCGATACGCAGGGCATGGGTCAGGTGCTTGCGGGCCGAGTTCAGGTCGTCGCGCACCAGGCGGAGGTCCTTGCGCATGTCGGCGGCTTCTTCCCGTGCCTCGCTGACCGTCTTCTTCAGATTCTCGATCTGCTCGTCGAGCTCCTTGCGTGCCTTCTCGCTCGTGGTCCTGGCGAGCTTCTCCGCCTTGCTCTGCATGTCCTTGCGGGCTTTGTCCACGCGCTTGTTCGCCTTCCTGATCTCGCGCATCAGGCGGTCGCGTTCACGGCCCAGGCGCTTCGTGGCGGATTCGGCCGCCTTGCGGAATTCCTTCTTGGCGTCCTGCAGCGCCCGGTGCTGGTTCCTGACTTCTTCGATCATGGTCCTACTCCATCAACGACACTGGCCATGGGCCGCCTCCCGACCCTCGCTGTAGTCCTCCGTAGGGATGCTACCCCGCGCCGCGTCGGGCGGTTATCCGCAAATACCGGGGGCCGCGGCCCGAGCCGCCGCCCCGGAATACTCAGGCCGTCCCCGCAGCCGGTGCCGGCCGGGATTCCGCACCCGCGGGACGGTCGCCGTTGCCGATCAGGAAACGTGCCAGGGCCGGCAGCAATACGAGCGCGCCCAGCATGTTCCAGAGGAACATGAAGGTGAGCATGAGACCCATGTCGGCCTGGAACTTGATGGGAGAGAATATCCAGGTGGCGACCCCCACGGCCAGTGTGATGCCGGTGAAGGCCACGGCCTGGCCGGTGGTCTGCAGCGTCCGGTCGTAGGCCGCCTTCAGGCTGAGCCCGTCCCGCAGATGGGAGTCCAGCCGGCTGTAGATGTAGATGCCGTAGTCCACGCCGATACCGACGCCCAGCGCGATCACGGGCAGGGTCGCCACCTTCACGCCGATGCCCAGGAAGGCCATCAGTGCCTGCGCCAGCACCGAGGTGAGCGCCAGCGGCAGGATGATGCACACGACGGCGCGCCACGAACGGAACGCGAGCAGCACGAGGAAGCTGACCACGCCATAGACCAGCGCCAGCATCTGGTACTGGGCCGTGGCGATCACCTCGTTGGTGGCCGCCTCGATGCCCGCGTTGCCGGCGGCCAGCGTGAAACGCACCTGGTCGCTGTTGTTGGCCTGGGCGAAGGCCTCGGCGTCGTCCACCACCCGCTGCAGGGTCTCGGCCTTGTGGTCCTCCAGGAACAGCAGCACCGGCACCATGCTGCAGTCCACGTTGATCAGGTTCGAGGGGACCCGGGAGAGCGAGTTGTTCAGGATGTACTGGTTGCGGCTCAGCGTATGCCAGAGGGGATTGCCCTCGTTCATCGCCTGGATGACCAGCTTGGAGACGTTCACCAGCGAGACGACGGACTGCACGCCCCGGGTGTCGCTCATCACCTCCTGGAAGCGGTCGATCGCGGCCAGGGTGCCGTATTCGCCACACTGCTGCACCGGCGTCTCGACCATGACCACGAACACGTCGGTGCCGGTGGAGAAATTCTCGGTCAGGAAGGCGTTGTCCAGGTTGTAGCGCGACTCGGGCCTTAGTTCGGGCGCGCCAGGGTCGAGGTCACCGATGCGCAGGTCCTGGCTGAAATACAGACCGAAGGCTGCCAGCACGACGGCGACGCCGATGGCGGCGGTGGCACGGCCCCGCAGCACGAAATTGCCGAAGAACTGCCAGACGGGGTGAGGCTTCTCCCGGCGCTTCTGCAGATGACGCACGCCGTGCTTCGAGATGCCGGTGTAGGAGAGCAGCACGGGCAGCAGGAACAGGTTGGTGAAGATGATCACCGCCACGCCCATGCCGGCGGTGAACGCCAGCTCCTTGATGACGGGGATGTCGATGACCATCAGCGTGAGGAAGCCGATGCCGTCGCTGACCAGCGCCACCATGCCCGGCAGGAACAGCACCCGGAAGGTGCCGCGTGCGGCCTGCTCGGCGGTGGCACCGACGCTGAACCGGTTGGCCACGTTGTTGATGATCTGCACGGAATGGCTGATGCCGATGGCGAAGACCAGGAACGGCACCAGCATCGAGTACGGGTCCAGGCCGTAGCCGAAGGTCTTCAGCAGCCCGAGCTGCCAGATCACGGCCACCGTCGAGCAGATGAGCGGCATCATGGTCGCCCAGTGGCAGCGCGAATAGTAGTAGAGCAGGACCAGGGTGATCAGGAAGGCGATGCCGAAGAAGGAGGCCACCAGCGTGGCACCGTCGATGAGATCGCCCACCACCTTGGCGAAACCCGTGATACGGATCTTTATGGTGTCGCTCTCGTACTTGTCGCGCACCAGTCGCTCGAGGTCCTGGGAGAACTGGTGATAGTCCAGTTTCTCGCCGGTTTCGGGGTTCACGTCCACCAGCGGTGCGATGATGGCGGCGGAGCGGAAATTGTTGGCGACCAGGCGGCCGATCTGCCCCGAGCGGTCCACGTTCTCCCTGAGCTGCTGCAGGGCCCGCGCCGAGCCGTCGTAGTCGTCGGGGATCACCGCGCCGCCGCGGAAGCCCTCCTCGGTCACCTCGCTCCAGCGCACGTTCGGTGTCCACAAAGACTCGAGCTTGGACCGGTCCACGCCGGTGATGAAGAAGACCTCGTCGGTGATCTCCTTCAGCGTCTCCTGGAACTTCGCATCGAAGATGTCGCCTTCGGTGGTCTGGACGACGATGCGCACGAAATTGCCGAGCGCCGCCAGGTCCTGTTTATTGTCGAGGTAGTTCTCGATATACGGGTGCGAGACGGGAATCATCTTCTCGAAGCTCGCATCCGGACGGAGCTGGCTGGCCTGGAATGTCAGGAAGGCGGTGACCGCCGCGAACAGCAGCAGGATGAGCGGGCGGTTACCGAACAGCAGCGGCGCGACGTGCGCCTCGCGCGCGAGCTGCTCCTGCAGCCGGCGCTGGCGGGATTCCTCGTCCTCGCCGTTCAGGGGTTCCTGGTTCCTGTCCTCGGTCATGGTGCAGCGCCCTCGGCCGTATCGAGACCGGCGCGGATGCCGCCGAAGCCGGCCGTGAGCAGTCGGCCGTTGCCGACCTTCTCCACCGCGGCGAGAGAGGCGCGGGTGTCGAGCGGCAGCGTGGAGAAACTCCGCCCGTCGTCCCGGCTCTCGAGCACGGTGCCCGCAGCGCCCACCAGCACGATGCGCCCGCCCGGGAACACCTGACCGGCGAACAGCGTGCTCTCGCCGGGCGCGTCGATGAGGGTCCAGGTGTCGCCGTCGTCCTCCGAGCGGAAGATCCGCCCGCGCAGCCCGAAGATCAGGACACTGCCCTGCTCCGTTGCGATCACGCCGAAGAAAGAGCCCTCGTAGGGCGAGTCCAGCGCCTCCCAGGTGGCCCCGTTGTCGCGCGAACGATGCAGCTGGCCTGCCTCGCCCGCAATCAGCAGGGCGCCGGATTCGGTGCGTGTGACGTCGTAGAGGTGGAAGCCGTTGGGGTTATCCAGCCGGTGGGAGTGCAGCCGCCAGGTATCGCCGCCGTCGTCGGTACGCAGCAGCAGGCCGTAGGCACCGGTGATGTAACCGCTGCGCTCGTTCTCGAACCGGACGTCCAGTGCGGGATGAGTGATGCCCTCTTCCCGGGCGCGTTGGGCGTCCTCCAGCGCGAACTGGGCGTCGTCCAGGGCCCAGCGGGCATCCTCCTTCTCCTCCTCCGGCGCGTTCTCGAGCCTCTCCCGTGCCTCCTCGATGAGTTCCCGGGCGGCATCCACCTGCAGCTCGGCGATGTCCTCGCCGGTCAGGGCCACCGACCAGGTTTCGCCGCGATCGACGCTCTTCAGGGCAATGCCCTCGTGGCCGACGGCCCAGCCTGCGTCTGCGGCCGGAAAATCCACCGCGGTCAGCATGAGGGATACCGGCACCTCGGCATGCTGCCAGCTGGCGCCGGTATCGTCGGAATAGATGACGTGGCCCTGCTCGCCCACGGCGACGAGCCGTTCGCCAGCCCAGTCGAGGTCGACCAGCAGTGCGTTCTCGGCGTCCGGCGACGGGATGGCCGGACGATAGGCGAAGGGCTCCTGCTGGGCCGTGCCCGCAATCGCCCACAGGCACAGCAGCGCTGCAACCGCTTTCTTCAAGGACTCCCCCTCTGCAGATGACGCGGCCAGCCGCGCTCATCCGGCGGCCGGCCGCGTGCCGTCTCTTAGCGGATACCGGACCTGCGCAGGGCCGCCGGCGTGTACTCGCGCTCGGTAGCCTCGTAACCCCACACGTACGAGTAACCCTCCACCTCGTTGTCGAGGCCGATCGGCAGGTGGCGGCCGGAGATCAGGTCATAGGACGAAGTCGCGATTGCCCAGGGCACCTGCGCCTGGTAATGGACGATCTGGTGCGCCTCCTTCACCCGCCAGAGCTCGCCGCGGCCGTCGTACTGGTCGGCGACCGCGATCTGCCACATGTCCTCGTCCACGTAGAAGACCCGCTTGGCGTAGATGTGGCGCTCGCCCTCCTTCAGCGTGGCCTCGACCACCCAGACCCGATGCAGCTCGTAACGCAGATACTC
>CAYRZI010000004.1:25020-29395 GCA_964428605.1 uncultured Woeseiaceae bacterium | reverse complement strand
GCGCGGGGCTCCTTCACCTGGTTGATGTTCTCGTGCACCAGCAGCACGTCGCCCTCCAGACGGGCCGGCGCGACGATGCGCTGCTTGTAGTAGAACAGCCGGTTCGCGGGCGCGTCCTCGAGATACCGGGCGTAGGTCAGCTGGTCCTCGAAGATGACCGGGCTGAAGGCCCCGTTGGACTGCACCGGGATCTGCGCGTAGGTGCGCTTGAAGCTGCCGCCCCGGTAGCGCATCACGTGGTTCCACACGATCTCGATGCCGCTCTCGGGGATCGGGAACGGGAAGTCGGAGCCGAGGTTCTCCAGACCATTGCCGCCGGCGACGAGCTCGACGTCCACGGCGCCGGACTTGACCTGGTCATAGACCTCCTGGGGGTAGGCCGCCGTCCGCCGGCTCTGGTAGACCGGCATGCTGTAGGTATCCGGGTAACGTTTCAGGACGGCGATCTGGCCGGGAGAGAGGTTCTCCTCGTATTCCTGGTAGTTCTCCGCCGTGATGACGAACAGCGGCTCGTCCTCCGGGAACGGGTCGACCAGCGGGCCGCCGTCCACGTAGTTCGCCGGCGGTTCGGTCATCCCGCCGGTCCACTCCGGGATGGTCCCCGCCTCGTTGCCGGCGCGCTCGGCGCCCATCGGGGTCAGTTCGGGGCCGCCCAGCCGCGCGGCCTCCTCGGGCGAAATGCCCGCCACGGCGGATCCGGCCAGCAGACAGGCCGCGGCCGACACCATGGAGATTGCTGATCTGCGCATGCGTTTCACCATTCGATTAGTAGATTCACGATATCAGAAAATGATGCCGAAGCTCACCGAGACGAAGTCCCGATCTTTCTGCGTGTTGTAGTCGCCGCCGCTGAAGCGGGTGTAGGACACCGACGCCGTATACCGGTTCAGGTAATCGGCATCCAGACCCACGCTCAGCGCCTTGGAACCCTCGTTGAAGTTCGGCGTCGGCGAGTAGCCGTCCACGTCGTGGGCCCAGGCGAAGTTCGGCGTCAGGTTGATGCCGGCGATCGCGCTGTTGTAGGTCAGCGAACCGCGGATCCGGTAACCCCAGCTCGTGTCCGTGACGTAGCCCTCGTCGGTGCAGTTGGACGGCGTGATGTTCGGCACGATCGGGTCGATGAGCTGATCGAACGGCGGCGGCGGGAAGAAGCCCTCGCAGGTGAGGTTACCCGGCAGCGGGATTCCGAGCGCCTGCAGCGGGATGGGATCGAAGGCACCCGTGCCGTAGATCGGCGACCGCCCGTAGCGCGTGGAGGTAAAGGGGTCGGGCAGCGAACTCACCCGGTTGCCGCCGACCTCGCCGACGAGCGACAGGCGGTCGGCGCCGAGCACCTGTTCGAAGAACTTGATCACCGTGAACTGCCACTGCAGCACGTCGAAGTCGTCATAGCCCTGGGCGGTCTCGCCCGGCGGCGTCGCGAGTACCCGCGGCGTCACGGGACTCCAGGGCGCCAGACCCACTGCCGCCTGCAGCAGGTCCACGGTATTGAGCTGCACCGGGAAGTCGGGCCGGTAGCTCACCTCGCCGGAGAGCGCGTAGCCGGCCACGTTGGTCGCGAAGCTGGCGCCGATGATCTTGATGTCCTCCGGATAGTCGATGGTGTACTGCGGGTTACCGCCGAAGGGGTTGCCCGGGATGAACGGCGCGAAGTCCGGGCTGCCGTCGGGCGGGCCGAGGCTGCCGTCGGGCAGGGTCGGGTTACCCGACACCACGCCGCTGAAGTAGGGCGTGCGGCTGTGGATGTTGATGTAGTACAGGCCGAACTCGCTGAAGTTCAGGTTCTCCGCGAAGTAGCGCAGGGCCACACCCCACTGGCCGCCGTCGTCGGGGATGTCGTCCTCCGTGCGGGTGATGAACAGGTCGTTCACGTAGTTCACCCGGTCCGGCAGCGTGGCGGCGAGCGTCACCCCGTTACAGCCCTGGGCCGCGGGGTCGGTTTGGGAGAAGTAGGTGCCGCAGCCGTCGATGACCGTGCGCTCCCATTCCAGCTGGTAGAAGGTCTCGACGCTGAGCGACTGCGTGATGCCCGCGTTGAACGACACCATGCTGACCGGCAGCAGGCCTTCCTTGATCTCCGCACCGGGGCGGCGGAACGCCGAGACGTCGATGGGGTTGATGGAGTTCACGCCGTTCTGGATGAACGTGCTCTCGCCCCAGGACAGCACCTGACGGCCGATGCGGAAGTCCAGCGGCACGTTGTCGAAGATGGTCAGGTCGGCATAGAAGAAGGCGTCCAGCAGCTCGATGCCCGAGGACTTCGCGAAGTCGTTGAAGTCCGAGTCGTCCAGCTCCTCGCCCGGCACGTACTCGTTCAGCAGGTTGCCGTGGGGCCGCGAGCCGTTCTCGAGTTCGTGGTCGTACCAGTACTTGCCGCGCAGGAACACGCCCATGTTCTCGTAGCGGAGCTCGAGATCGTGCACGCCCTTCAGGATCAGCGAGTAGATATCGCCGTCCTCGAAGTTCAGGTTACCGTCGTCGGCGGTGTTACTCGAGGCGCGGCCGCCCGGGAAGTTGCCCGGCGTCACGAGGCTCGGATCGATCTCGTCGACCCGCCAGCTCGCACCGATGGAGATTTCGGAATTGAAGCTCCCCTCGATGTCCCCGATGGTGAACTCGGCTGCCAGCGCGGGTGCCGGTAGCGCGAGGACGGACCAGCCCAGTGCCAGGAGCACCGGCACAGTTATTCTGTTCATAGGACCCCTCATCGATTTTTCAGCTTGTCGTGCTGCCGCTGCGAGCTATCCCCGCGCAGCGTGTCCGACTGAGCCTAGCACCCCCCCCGGTGACCGCCCGTCCGTATGCGGCGCAGGTCACTGACGGATTTCACCTATATGACGCCTGGGCGCCAGGTGCTAGTCGGCGGTGCTTACGATGCGGCCCCCCCGGACTGAGGCAAGACTTGCACACGAGAACGCTTCTGGCAACACCTGATTGCGCAGAGCGTTGGCCGCGCGGGAGAACAGGCCAGCGGCGAGCCGAGGGGCGGGCAGGCCGAGCGAGAGCCTGCTCATGTAGAACTGGTACACCCCCTCCTTGGCGGCAGCCAGCAGCGGGCTGGCCACCACCGTGGCCCCCGCCACCAGGTAGGTGTCCAGGTCGCCGAGCGATATCAGCAGCGGCTTCGCCGCCGGGCGGAAGTCCTTCAGCGGCCGGCCGCGCAGGAAATGCTGCAGGTTCCAGGCGGCATAGGCGCCCATATCCAGGGCATGGTAGGCCTGCTTGCGCAGGGGCGGCGTCAGCTCCGCACAGTCCCCGGCGACGAATACTTCCGGCGCGGCCTCGCTCTGCAGCGTATCGCAGACGGGCACCCAGCGCCGCCCGCCGGGTATCAGCCCCGCCTCGCCGAGGAAGGGCGGCGGCGCCAGGCCGGCCGACCACAGGATCAGGTCCGCGGGGATGCGCTCGCCGGAGGCCAGCGTCACCGACTTCGGGTTCAGCCGCGCCACCGGCGCATCGGTATGCCAGCGCACCGGCAGCGCAGCGCAGCGGGACCGGACGTCCTCCGCCAGCGCCGCCGGCAGCCCCGGCAGGATCTCCGGCTCCCGCTCCACCACGTGGAGGGTCAGCCCCGGCATCTCCCGGTGAGACCGCAGTATCTCGCCGAGGGCCTCGATACCGGACACGCCCCCGCCGACGATCACCACCGACATCCGCCCGCCTCGTCCGGCGAGCGCCGCCAGCCGTTCCCGGATGCGGGACGCGGCCGCGGCGTGGCGGAAGTCGAGCGCGTTGGCCGCGGCGCCAGGCACACCCGCATGGTCGCGCATGCCGCCGGGCGCGAGCAGGCAGGCATCGTATTCCAGGGACCCTCCAGATGCAGTGCGAACGATCCGGGCATCCGTGTCCAGGCCGGTGACCGCGCCTTGCAGAAAGCGATGCCCGGCGCGTTCCACCAGAGCCCGGCTGTCCAGCAGCACGTCGCTGCTGCGCTTCACGCCGGAAAGGATCTCGTGGATATTCGGCGTCCACTCGAAGCGCTCGCTCGGGTCCACCACCGTCACCGCATAACGCCTCGACAGCGCGGTGGCGGCCGCCAGCCCGGCGAACCCGGCACCGGCGACGACGATACGTCGCTTTCTGAGCGTCATGACCGGACCCGGCCTGCCGTCACCCGCGCCAGGCGCCGACGGCGCTGCGGTTACCCGGCTTGCCGAGCACCAGCTGGACGTCGCCGATGGCACGTTCGCGGAACCCGCCCTCGCAGTAGCACAGGTAGTACTCCCACATGCGGATGAACACGTCGGAGTAACCGAGCTCGCGCACCGCGGGCAGGTTCGCCATGAAGCGGCGGCGCCACTCGGCCAGGGTGCGCGCGTAGTCGAAGCCGATCTCCTGCAGGTCGCAGAGCCGGAGCGTCGTCGCCCGGGTCATT
>CAYRZI010000004.1:0-25000 GCA_964428605.1 uncultured Woeseiaceae bacterium | reverse complement strand
GTAGCGCTTGATGAAGTCCACCGAACGGCGGGCGTGCTCGTAGTTCTGGTCGGCAATGGTAATCGTCTGCAGCACCATCAGACCGTCGTCGCTCAGCAGTTCGTCCACCTTGCGGAAATAGGTAACGAAGTACTCGTGACCCACCGCCTCCAGCATCTCGACGGACACGATCCGGTCCCAGGTGCCCTCGAGATCCCGGTAGTCGCAGAGCCGTACGTCGACCCGATCGGCGACCCCCGCCTCCACCGCGCGCTCGCGCGTCGCGGCCAGCTGATTGTCCGAGAGCGTCACCGTGGTTACCCGGCAGCCGTACTCCTTTGCCGCATGGACGGCCAGTGCGCCCCAGCCGCTGCCGATCTCCAGCAGATGATGATGGGGAGACAGGTCCAGCTTCTCGCACAGTGCGCGGATCTTGTTCCGCGAGGCCTGCTCCAGTGTCGTGTGCTCTTCGTCGAACATGGCCGCCGAGTACATCATGGTGTCGTCCAGGAACAGGCGGAACAAATCGTCGCCGAGGTCGTAGTGAGCCTGGATGTTGCGGCGGCTGCCACTGCGGGTATTACGGTTCAGCCGGTGCGCCAGCCGGAACAGGGGATGCAGCAGCCGGGCGGCGCCGCGCTCCATGTTCTCAAGGACGTCCCGGTTCACCAGGAACAGCCGTACCACCCCGGTGAGGTCATCGGTCTGCCACCAGCCGCGCATGTAGGCCTCGCCGGCGCCGAGCGCACCACCCAGGGCAATCTCGGCCCAGGCCCGCGGGTCCAGGATTTCCACCGTCACGTCCAGCGGCCAGCGCTCCGAGGCCATCCCGAAGCAGTGTTCCCGTCCGCCCTCGCGCACGACCATGCGGCCGCGGCGGATGCTGTTCAGGCGGCCGAGCAGGCCGCGGCGGGCCAGCGCGTCGCTCCACGGCAGCTTCCGGTCGCGTCGCCGGTCGGCGGCGATGGCAATATCGTGGTGTCTCATAGTTCCTGACGGTGTCGAATTATCGGGCCTGAAGGCCCGCCTGCATTTCGGGCCTGAAGGCCCTCCTACGTTGTTTTTTCCGTTGCCTTGCCGGGGTGGGGGATGTAGCGGGCCCGCTTCAGCCACAGGCGCAGCGCCTCCCAGTGGATGCCCGCCACCACCTTCAGCGTCACGAAAGGATAACGCAACAGCGTCGCCGCGAGCTCGCGACCGGTGAGCGGGCGGCGGCGCAGCACCATGGAGGCCTGCAGCCGCAGCTCATCGTCCTCGAAATCGTTCATGGCCACGGACAGCATCGCGCCGGGCCGGGAGAAGTAGCACTGGTAGCGCATGTCCATGGGCAGGAACGGCGAGACGTGGAAGTCCTTGTCGAAGGCCGCCCGGCGCCCGCCGGCGGCCGGGCGCAGCGCCTCGCCGGCGAGCACGTAGCAGTGCTGCTCGCCCCAGGGCGTGTTGTTCACCTCGAGGACGACCGCCTCCATCTCCCCGCCGGTCTCGTCCATGCAGTAGTAGATGCTGACCGGGTTGAAGGAGTGGCCGAGGTAGGCCAGATGGGACAGCAGGAAGACGCGGCCGCGGGGCCGCCGGCCGGTGCGCTCCTCCACGAGGTCGCGCACGCACTCTTCCAGCGACCGGTCGGGGTCGCCCAGATGATCGGCGCGCCGGAAGCGCACCGGGGCGAAGCGCCGCGCCGACCAGAGCAGCAGGCGTCCGCGCAGCCGGTCCAGCTCCGCCAGGTCCAGAAACAGCATGAACAGCCGGTAACGGAAGTCGTGTTCCGGCTCGCCGAAGCGGCGGTGCCTAACCCACCCGCGATAGATACAGCTCTGCATCGCTCTTGCCTTCACCCCGACTGCCGCGCACGTCCTCCACCGCCGCGAGCGCGCTCTGCACACCGTCCTCGTGGAAGCCGAAGCCCCAGTAGGCGCCGCAGTAGGCCGTGCGGTTGACGCCGCTGATCTCCCGCCGCCGTCCCCGGGCGCGCACCGACGGCACGTCATAGACCGGGTGAGAGTACTCGATACGGCGGATGACGTGGGCCGGGTCGACGTCGCCACTGCGATTCAGGGTGACCAGGTACTGCGTATCCGTGGGCAGCGACTGCAGGATGTTCATGCTGTAGGTCACCGCCACCCGCCGCTGCCCGGCCCGGGGCCGATGATAGTTCCACGCGGCCCACGCACGGCGGCGGCGCGGCAGCAGGCGGGCATCCGTATGCAGCACGGCCTCGTTCGGCTGATAGCCGATGGCGCCCAGCACGTCGCGCTCGGCGTCGCTGGGGTCCGCCAGCATGGCCAGCGCCTCGTCGCTGTGGCAGGCGAGCACCGCGTAGTCGTAGCGCTCCGGCCCGCCGCCCCGGGGCGTCACCGTCACGCCGTCGGCGTCGCGGGCCACCCGCTCCACGGGCGTCGCCAGGCGGACGCTGCCGGCGTACGGACGCATAAGCGGCTCCAGGTACTGCCGCGAGCCGCCCCGGATGACCCGCCAGCGGGGGCGGTCGGAGAGCTGCATCAGACCGTGGTGGTCGAAGAAGCGGGCCAGATAAGTGAGCGGGAATTCGCCGACATGCTCCGGCGACGCCGACCAGATGGCCGCCGCCATGGGCAGCAGGTACTGCTCGCGGAACGCGGTCGAGTAACCGTTGTACTCCAGGTATTCGCCGACGGTCAGTTCCTCGCCGGCGGCCGGTGCCGCCGAGCGGGCGAGCGCGGTGCCCGCCTCGTTGAAGCGCAGGATGTCGCGCAGCATGCGGTAGAAGCCCGGACGCAGGAGGTTGCGCCGCTGGGCGAAGATGGCGTTCATGGAGCTGCCGCAATACTCGAGACCGGTGTGCTCGCACTGCACGCTGAAGCTCATCTCTGTGGGCTGACTGTCCACGCCGAGTTCGGCGAGCAGCTTCACGAACTGCGGGTAGTTACGCTCGTTGTAGACGATGAAGCCGGTGTCCACGGGCAGCGTGCCCTCCGGCGCCTCCACGTCCACGGTGTGGGTGTGTCCGCCCGGCCGGTCGCAGGCCTCGAACACCACGACCTCGTGCTCGGACGCGAGCCCGCGCGCCGCGACGAGTCCGGAGATGCCCGCACCGATGACCGCAATCTTCATGTCGTCCGTCGTCCTCCCGAGAGATGCCTCGTAGCTGCGCCTGCGCCCGCCTGCACGGCATGCACGGGGTGTTTCGTCCCGCCGCGGGCTTCGGATGCAGGACGCGGCGCTGCTGCTACCATGAGCGCTCAGGCCCTGCAGGTTGTAACGAGACGATGACAGGAGAGACGAGCGATGGCGCTGACAGAATCCCGCATGCTACCCCTCGGTACCCAGGCTCCGGCCTTCACGCTGCCCGACTGCGAGGGCGCCGAACATTCGCTCGCGGATGCAGGGGACGCGCCCGCCGTCCTGATCATGTTCATCTGCAATCACTGCCCCTACGTGAAGCACGTGCGCGGGGAACTCGCGCGGCTCGCCCGCGATTACACGCTGCGCGACGTGGCCGTGTTCGCCATCAACAGCAACGACGTCACGACCCATCCGGACGACAGCCCGGAGAAGATGCGGGAGGAGGCGGCGCGCTGGGACTACAGCTTCCCCTACCTGGTGGACGAGGACCAGTCCGTGGCGAAAGCCTACGGCGCCGCCTGCACGCCGGACTTCTTCGTCTTCGACGCCGACCGGCGGCTGGCCTACCGCGGTCAGCTCGACGACAGCCGGCCGGGCAGCGACGAGCCGGTGACCGGCGCGGACCTCCGCGCCGCCCTGGACGCCGTGCTCGAGGGCCGGCCCGTACCCGAGCCGCACAAGCCGAGCATCGGCTGCAACATCAAGTGGAAGGCGGGCAACGAACCGGAGTGGTCCGCCGCCTGAGCGTCAGCTGGCCTCCGGGGCCTCCGTCCCCCGCATCAGCCTCACCTCCAGCGGACTCGTGGTATCGAGGTGCACATCGCGCTGCGGGAAGGCAATCACGATGCCGGCTTCGTTGAACTTCCGGTTGATAGTCCGGTGCAGGTCCGTCTTGGTGCCGAGCAGCATGTTCACCGAGGGCACGTAGGACCTGAGCGCCAGATTCAGGGAGTTGTCGCCGAATGACTCGAAGGTGACAACGGGTTCCGGCTCCTCCAGTACGTCCGGGTGTTCACGGGCTGTCTCGTAGAGTAACCGGATCGCCAGCTCCACATCGCTGCCGTAGGCGATGCCCACGGGCACGAAAACACGGATGACGTCGTCGGACAGCGACCAGTTCAACACGCGCCCGGTAATGAACTCCTTGTTGGGCACCAGCAGCTCCTGGCGATCCCAGTTGCGGATGGTCGTCGCACGAATCTGGATCCGTGTCACGGTTCCGCTCGTGTCGCCTACGGTGACGATGTCGCCGACGCGCACGGGCCTCTCCAGCAGGATGATCAGCCCGCTGATGAAGTTGGCCACGATCTCCTGCAGGCCGAAGCCGATGCCGACACCGAGCGCAGCCACCAGCCACTGCAGCTTCGACCAGTCCACGCCGACGGTGGACAGCACGAAGGTGATCCCGATGATCACGATGCTGTAGCGGGCGAGCGTGGCGAAGGCGAGACGACTGCCGGGCGTAACCGAGGGCCGCTGGCGCAGCACGATCTCCAGCAGCGACGGCACGCTGCGGGCCGCGACCACCGTCAGCAGGACGGCGAGCGCGGCGATGAGGATATCGGCCAGCGTCACGGCCTGGAGCTGCTCCTCTCCGCCGATCTGACGCACGTAGCGCCACAGAGTGATCTCGCTGAAGGCGCCGAGCGCCGGCAGCACGCCGGACCAGATGCCGCCGAGTCCGAGGAAGGCGGTCAGGGCGAGGGCCACATTGACGAGTTTCCGGGTATCGGCATCCAGCGAGACGATGTCCACCGGCCGGTCGGCCGGCGCGGCAGCCGCCTCGTCGGTGCCGGCCGGCACGTTTGCCGCCGCCTCCCGGGCGGCGCGGGCCGCTTCCCGCCGCTGCAGCGCCTCGCGCAAAAGCAGGCGGCGGCGCATAACGAGCAGCCAGCGCACTATCAGCTCGCGGAGAAGCACCAGGCCGAACAACAGCCAGAGGGTATTGATCAGTTTGCCGAGCAGGGTGCCCGCCGAATACACGAACCCCGTGAACGCCATGACGCCGAGGCCGGCAGGCAGCGCCAGGGACAGGAGCAGCCAGAGCCAGGGCCAGGGCAGCACCGGCTCGTCGCTCTCGTGGCGTTGCAGCGCATGCAGGATACCGCTCCGCGGCACCAGCAGGCGATAGAGGAACACCATCAGCCCGCCGACCAGGACCAGGAACACGACCTGGATCAGGGCGCCCATGAGCTCCGCCCCGGCGAATCCCGTGGCCGCTACCAGCACGAAGGCCGGTGCCAGCAGGGAGGCCATCAGGAAGTCCATCTGCCGACGCAGCCGGGCAAGACCGTCCGGCGCCCAGCGGAAATGACCCTCCGCGACGCCGCCGCGTACGCACAGCATTCGAAACCCACGCAGGAAGAAGAGCAGCGGCGTCATCTGCAGCAACGCATTGCCGACGGCGCGGGAAACCGGCGTGGCCTGCCAGGACGCGCTCAGCTCGTAACCGGTGATGGCGGTGAACAGAGGCCAGGGCAGCGTCATCAGCAGGGTGATCCCGACGGCCTGCAGGGTACTCGCGAACGTATCCTCCGAGGGTTTGCCCACCCTTGCCGCGGTGGCCCTGAGCGCGGCCCGCAGTGCCCCCAGGCGCCACCAGTAGAGCAGCAGGGCCAGCACGGCCAGCATCTGCAGGGGGGAGCGCAGCAGGCGCAGGAGGAAGACCTCGGTTGCCTCGAGCCACTTGCCGGCCGCGAGGAAGGCGGCGAGTTCTCCCGGCAGCGCCAGCAGCTCCGCGGGACCCAGGACCGGCCGGTTGCGGACCCACATCAGTCGCTCCGAGAGGAAGTCCCTGTACTCCCGGACCACCCCGTAGAGCTGGGACTCCGTGTACTCGTGTTCCGACAGCAGCCGGAGGTAGGCACCGTTCACGTCGGTCAGCTGGCGCAGCAGTTCCTGCCGCGCTTCGGCCAGCCGGGCGAGCGGGCCGCGCAGCGCCTGTGCCTCCTGCGGAGCGACGTCCTGCAGCAGTCCGTCGACCCATTCATCGACGTCGCGGAACTCCTGGCGCGCCTCCTCCAGGCGCATGTCGCGCAGACCCGCCTCGGCGATGCGCTGCTCCCGCTCGCGCGACTCGCGACGGTAATCCGTCAGCGCCGGCAGGTCGCGCTGTTCCTCGGACAGATAGCGGCCCATCGCCGGACTCAATCCGGCGACCTCCAGTCTCTGGCGGGCATTCTGGAAACGGCGCTCCAGCGACTGCAGCCGGGTTTCGGCATCCGCGTTTCGTTCCGACAACTGCTCGAGACGGCGGGTAAGCTCCTCCAGCTCCACCGCCAGCGCCCCGTTCGCCTCCAGCCGTTCCAGCACCACGGGATGGTCCGCCGCCTCGCCCAGCTCGGCAGGCGCTATCTCCGCAATCACCCGCGCGGCCTCCGTGCGCCGGCGCTCAGCCACGGCGGACTGCAGCACCCGCAGCCGTGCCTGGGCGGCTTCCAGCTCGCGGCGAGCCTCGTCGCGCTGCGCCTCGAGCAGTTCCGCGCGCATCGGCTGACTCAGCAGTTCCTGGTCGAGCCTCCGCGCCTCCTCCGACAGCGCGCGAGCCGCGGTCTGCAGCGCCCAGCCACGGGCTTCCGTTACAACCTCGCTCTCGCCGTCCGGCACCGCCTGTGCCAACCGCGCGGCGATGTCCCGGGCTTCCTGTGCCACCGCCGCCTGCCGCTGGCGAGCGACCTAGGGTCGCGCCTGCGCCGCGGCCAGGCGCTGTTCCAGCCCCGCCACCGTGGCCTGCGCCGCGGCCACCGCCGCGCGCTCCTGCTGCAGCTGCTGCTCGATATCGCGGAACGGCGTCTGCGCACCGACGTCGAGGCCGGCCAGCGGATCACTGCCGGAGGCGGCCGCAAGCCGCCGACGTATCTCCTCGGTCTGCTGAGGTGCGCCGACCCGCGCCTGCTCGAAGCGCACCGCCGCCTGCCGCTGAGCCGCTGCGGCCTCGAGATTCGCGAGCGCGCGGCGATAGAGTTCAACCGCCTCGGTCCTGGTCTGATCGTCGTAGGCCGAGGAGGCCTGCACCTGCTCCAGCCGCGACTGGATCACACCCGCGGTGATCTCCGCAGCCGGTGCACCATCGGCCTCCTGGGACGCCCCCGCAACGGGCAGCAGACAAATCGCGACAAGGAGGGCGGCGGCCCGGGTCCGCACCATCATTCGACCCGCCAATGCCGCCCGGACATGCGTAACACGCACGATGTTCTCCGCTGTCTGTCCCGCCTAGTATCGAAAGCTATGATCGCACGAGGCCTCGTAGCCGCACTACTGCTGCTCGTGCCCGGGTCCACCATCCTGGGTACCGAGCTGCCGGGCGCTCGCGTGGGCGTCGTTCTGGACGGCCCGCTCAGCCGCCCGGTGTTCAGCCGGGAACAGGTCCGCGGGGAGATCGCCGCACTGCTGGAGGACGAATGGCGCCTCGAGCTCGGGCGGGAGACGACCCGCCACGGCGACTGGACGCTGGCCGGCGCCCGGCAGGCGCTGGAGGCCCAGCTGGCCGATGAGCGCATCGATGTCGTGGTGACCCTTGGCGTACTCGCCAGCCAGGCGGCCGCGGAGATTGAAACATTGCCGAAACCGGTGGTGGCCGCCGTAGTGGCGGACCCGGAGCTGCAGGGCTTTCCGCTGGAGGACGGCGCCAGCGGCAAGGCCAACTTCACCTACCTGACCGACTTTCGCAGCATCGAGGAGCAGCTGCGGAGCTTCCACCGCGCCGTCGACTTCGATGATCTCGCCATCCTGGTCGATGCGCACTTGCTGACCGCGATGCCACGTCTCCGCCGGGAGAAGGAACGGGCGATCGAGGAGAATTTCGGCGTCCGGGTGGAAGTGGTGCCGGTCGGCGCATCGCTGGAGCCCGCGTACGGGCGCCTCGCGGAGGCGGACGCCGTCTACATCACGCCGTTGCTGCGTTTCAGCGCGGACGACATGCGCGTGCTCGCCGACCGGCTGGCCGACCGGGGCCTGCCCTCTTTTTCGATGCTGGGGGGCTATGAACTCGATTACGGCCTGCTCATGAACCTGGGCGGCGGCGAGCAGGCGGACATCGCAGCCGCGCGACGCATCGCGCTGAATGTCCAGCGCATTCTGCTGGGCGACGAAGCCGCAGAGATCCCGGTGGCCCTGAATCACGTACAACGGCTGACCATCAACATGGCGGTGGCGGAGCGCATCGGCTACGAGCCGGACTTCTCCGTGCTCGCCAATGCGCGGCTGCTGAACCCCCAACCCGGGCAGTGGGGAGAAAGCCTGTCGTTCACCGAGGCGCTGGCCATCGCGGTAAGGGGTAACCGCCGGCTGCAGGCCGCCGCCTACGGCCCCGAGCTCGCGGGCACCGAGCTGGACTCGGCCCGCTCCCGACTCCTGCCCCGGCTCGGCCTGGAGGCGAGCCGCTCGCAGATCGATGCCGACCGGGCCCTGCTGCGGCCCGAGCGCAGCACCGATCTCGAGGTGAGCGCCCGGCAGATCGTCTATTCCGACGATGCCGTGGCCGACTGGCGCGCCGCGGGCCGGCAGGTCGACGCCAGCATCCTGGACTACCGCGCCCGCGAACTCGACGTCATGCGTTCCGCGGGCGAGGCCTATCTGCAGGTACTGCGCGCCCGCGCCATCTACGAGGTGCGCCAGGCCAACCTGGAGATCACCCGTGAGAACCTGCAACTGGCCCGGGTGCGGGAATCCATCGGCTACTCGGGCCGCGCCGACGTGCTGCGCTGGGAGAGCCGCCTCGCCTCCGACCGGGTGGACCTGATCGATGCCGAGCGCTCGCTGGATCAGGCCGGCGTGCGGCTGGGCCAGGCGCTCGGCAGCTCCCAGGAGACACCGCCGCGCCCGGCGGGCGACAGCGTGGACAGCGCGCTCGGCTATTTCCGCTCCGAGCGGTTCGGCCGGCTGATCGACTCCCGCAGCACCTGGGACCGCTTCCGGGCGTTCCTGGTGCGCGAGGCGCTGGAACGCTCTCCCGAGCTGGCCGGACTGGACGAGCGCATCGCCGCCGGCGAGCGCCAGCGACTCGCGGCACGGCGCAAGTTCTACCTGCCCGAAGTTGCGCTGCAGGCCGGCGCCGGTGAGCGCATCCAGGCCAGCGGTGCCGGCTCCGGTTCGTCGCTGTTTCAGGGCCTGATCCAGCGCGACGACCGCTCCTGGAATATCGCGCTGACCGCTTCCTGGCCCATCTTCACCGGCGGTGCGCTGCGGGCGCGGCTCTCGGCAGCCGAGCTGGAGCTGGCCCGGCTGCAAGCGGAGAGGATAGCCGCGGAAGAGGACATCGAAGCGCGCATGCGCCTGGCGCTGCACGCCACCGGCGCCTCGTTCCTGTCCATCGGCCTCACCGAGGAGGCCGCCCGGGCCGCCCGGGAGAACCTCGACATCGTCTCCGACGCGTATGGCCGCGGCGCGGCGTCGATCACCGATCTGCTGGAGGCGCAGGACGCCCTGCTCGACGCGGAACTGGGGACGGAGAATGCCCGCTACCGCTACCTGATCGACCTGATGGGCGTACTGCGTGCGGCCGCGGATTTCCGCCTGGTGCTCGAGCCCGCGTACCGGGAGGAGTTCCTGCGCCGGGCCCGCGCATTCGTCGAGGACGACGGCAGCGACACGAGGAGTGCCGATGAACAGAACTGAAACCGTGCCGGCGGGACCGGCCGCCCTGGTCGCCCTGGTCGCCCTGGTCGCGCCGGTCGCCCTGTCCCTGCTGGCCGCCTGCGAGGCCACGCCGCCGCCCCAGGAGCCGGAAGTGCGGCCGGTCCGCTACAGCCAGGTCGTCGCCGCCGGCGGAGTCGAGGCCGAGACCTTCTCGGGCGTGGTCCGGGCCCAGCTGGAGGCCGACCTCTCGTTCAAGGTCAGCGGCACGCTGATCGAGCTGCCGGTGGCGCTGGGCGACCGCCTGGAGCCCGACGCGCTGATAGGACGCCTCGATCCCACCGACTACCGGGTACGGCTGGAGGAGGCCGAGGCCGGGCTGGCTCGCGCCGTGGCCCAGGAGCGCAACGCGGCGGCCAGCTACGAGCGCGTGCGCGGGCTGTACGAGAACCGCAATGCGTCGCGCAGCGACCTCGACAGCGCCCGCGCGGCGTTCGAGTCGGCCCGTGCCGCCGTGGACGCCGCACGCCAGAAACTCGAGGCCGCCGAGCTGCAGCTCTCCTATACGCGGCTGCGCTCCCCGGCCGCCTGCCGGGTCGCCAGGCTGGCAGCCGAGGTCAACCAGAACGTACAGGCGGGCCAGCCGATCGTGCGGGTCAACTGCGGCGACTGTCCGGAGGTGGTCATCAACGTGCCCGAGATCTACATCGAGCGGATCGCGAACGGCATGGAGGCGTCGGTGTCCGTGGCCGCCGTGCGTCTGCGGGGAGTGACCGGCACGGTCTCCGAGGTGGGCGTGGCCACGGGTCCCCGCGGTGCCACCTACCCGGTCACGGTCAGGCTGGGCGACGGCTGCAGCGCGGCGCGCTCCGGCATGGCCGCCGAGGCCCGACTGATGCTGCCCGCCACGGGCGATCAAGGCGAGCTGATGGTGCCCACGGTAGCCGTCGGCGAGGACCGGCAGGGCCGCTTCGTGTTCGTGCTGGAAGCCGCGGACGAGGGCTCCGGCCAGTATCTCGCCCGCCGTCGGGCGGTGGAGACCGGCCGGCCGGACCCGGACGGGATGGTGATCACCAGCGGGCTGTCCGCCGGTGAGCTCGTGGTCACGGCCGGGGTGCGCCGCATCGCCGACGGCCAGAGGGTGCGCCTGCTGGACGGGGAGTGATGTTCGACCTCACCCGCATCGCGCTCGAGAAGCGGCGCATCACCGTCGTCGCGATGCTCGTCGTCTTCGTCGCGGGCGGGATCGCCTACCGGGACATGCCCCGCGCCGAAGACCCGGGCTTCATCGTGCGCACCGCCATGGTGCAGACCGTCTTCCCCGGCGCCAGCCCCGGGCGAGTGGAAATGCTCGTGACCGACAAGCTGGAACGGGTGATCCAGGAGATCCCGGAGCTGGACACCGTGCGCAGCAGCTCGAAGGTGGGTGTCTCCGTCATCTACGTGGACATCCGCGAGGAATACAAGGACATGCGCCCCGTCTGGGACGACCTGCGCCGCAAGGTGGACCGGGCCCGGGCTGACCTGCCCGAAGGCGTGCGCGGACCCTTCGTCAACGACGAATTCGGTGACGTTTACGGCATCCAGATCGCGCTAACCGGCGACGGCTACAGCTACCGGGAACTGGAGGAAGTGGCCGACGAGGTGCGCGACGAGCTGCTGCTGATCGCCGACGCCGCCAAGGTGGAGATCGCCGGCGCACAGGAGGAGCGTGTCTTCGGCGAATTCGACAACACCGTGCTGTCGGAGTACGGCCTCTCGCCGCTGCAGCTGCGCGAGGCCCTGGAGGCACGCAACATCGTGCTGCCCGGCGGCGACATCACCACGGAGTACGAGCAGATCGTGCTCGAGCCGAGCGGCAGCTTCGCCTCGGTGGAAGACATCCGCAACACGCTCATCCGCATCCCTTCCAGCGGCGAGATCGTGCGGCTGTCCGACGTGCTGACGATCCGCCGCGGCTACATCGACCCGCCCGAGCAGCGGGTGCGCTACAACGGCGAGCCCAGCCTGATCCTGGCCGTCTCCATGCGCGAGGGCGGCAACATCATCGAGCTGGGCGAGGCCGTCCGCGAGGTGCTCGAACGGGTGCGCGGCAATTACCCCATCGGCCTGGAGCTCGACGTGCTGCAGTTCCAGCCGGACGTCGTCGACGACAAGATCGACGACTTCGTCTCCAACCTGGTGCAGGCGGTGCTGGTGGTGGGTCTGGTGATGCTCGCCTTCCTCGGCGTGCGCACGGGCCTGGTGGTGGCGAGCCTCGTACCGGCCGCCATCCTGTCGAGTTTCGCGCTGATGGGCGTGTTCGGCATCGGCCTGGATCAGGTGTCGCTGGCGGCACTGATCATCGCGCTGGGCATGCTGGTGGACAACGCCATCGTCATGTCCGAGTCGATCATGGTGCGGATGCGCGACGGCGAGGACGGCAAGACGGCCGCACTCGCCTCGGCCCGGGAACTGCGCACCCCGCTGCTGATCTCCTCGCTCACCACGTCCGCGGCGTTCCTGCCGATCTTCCTGGCGGAGTCCTCCACCGGCGAATACACCGCACCGCTGTTCAAGGTGGTTACCATCACCCTGCTCTCTTCCTGGGTGATCGCCCTCACCCTGATACCGCTGCTCTGCATCACCTTCCTGCGCATCCGCCGGCGCGACCCGGACGAGCCGGACGGCCCGGCCATGCGGCGTTACGACGCCGTGCTGCGCGCGGTGCTAGCCCGTCCGGTCATGACGCTGGCCGCGGTGGCGGCGGTCTTCGCCCTGTCTCTCTATGCGCTGCGCTGGGTGCCCGACATCTTCTTCCCGCCGAACGACCGGACCACGTTCACCGCCGAGCTGGAGCTGCCGGTGGGCTCCCCCATCGAGGCGACGGACGCCATGATGGCCGAGCTCGAGTCGTTCATCGCCACGGAACTGGCAGACAGCCCGGAGCGCGACGGCGTCGAGCAGTGGGCCGCGTTCGTGGGCCAGGGCGCCCCCCGTTTCATACTGCCGTACAACCCCGAGCCGCCGAATCCGAGCTACGCCCTGATCCTCGGCCACACGGGCGAGCGCGCCACCATCGACCGGCGGGTGGTGCCGGAGATCGAGTCCTTCGTACTCGAGCGCTTCCCGCCCGCCAGGGTCACGGTGCGGCCCCTGCCCCTGGGCGAACCGGCGTGGCCGCCGATTGCCATCCGCCTGAAGGGACGCGACACGGAGCGGCTTTACACACTCCTGGACGAGGTGAAGGCGAGGCTGCGCGAGACCCCGGGCGCAGCCCAGGTCACGGACGACTGGGGCGCGCGCACCAAGAAGGTGGAGGTGCGCATCGACGAGACCCGGGCGCAGCAGGCCGGCGTCACCAACCAGGACGTGGCCATCGCCATGCAGACCTACCTGTCGGGGCTGGAGACGACGGAGTTCCGCGAGGAAGACGACCTGATACCCATCGTGCTGCGCTCGGCCGCCGACGAGCGCCTGCAGCCGGACCGCCTCGGCAACATCGCCGTCTACGCGCACGGCGGCTCCCGCACCGTGCCGCTGAGCCAGGTGGCGGTGCCGGAGATCGTCTGGCAGCCGGGGGTGATCAAGCGGCGCGACCGCCAGCGCACGATGACGGCGGAGGCCCTGCTGGAACCGGGCTACACCTCCAGCGAGGTCATCGCGAACATCGAACCCTGGCTGCGCGAAGTCTCCGCCGACTGGCCCTTCGGCATTACCTGGAGCCTGGGCGGCGAGGCCGAGACGTCGGCCGAGGCGAACGCCTCCATCATGGCCAAGCTGCCGTTTGCGGTCATGCTCGTCATCCTGCTGCTCGTGGTGCAGTTCGACTCGGTGCGCAAGCCGGTCATCATCCTCACCACGATCCCGCTGGCGTTCATCGGCGTGATCGCGGGGCTGCTGATCGCCCGCTCCTATTTCGGCTTCATGACCCTGCTCGGCGTAATCTCCCTGGCCGGCATCGTCATCAACAACGCCATCGTCCTGCTCGACCGCATACGGATCGAGCAGGAGGAGAACGGTCTGGGTGAGGCGGAGGCCGTGGTGGCCGCCGGGCGTCAGCGCGCGCGGCCGATACTGCTGACCGCGGCCACGACCATCGGCGGCCTGATCCCGCTGTGGATCGGCGGCGGTCCAATGTGGGAACCGATGGCCATCGCCATCATCTTCGGGCTGGCCTTCGCCACCGTGCTGACCCTGGGCGTGGTCCCGGTGCTGTACCGGGTGCTGTATCGCACGGGCGACCCGGCACCGCCGTAGCCGGGCCCGGCGCGGGGCCGGTCAGAGCCGGGCCAGCGCCTGCTGCACGCGGTCGAGCAGGTTGGGCTCGCCGCCGGCCATGTTCTCTGCCTCGGCCTGCTGCAGCAGTTCGGCATCCTGACGCCAGCGCTCGAGGATGGCCTTCTTCTGCTCCGGCGTCAGATCCTCCCGGGTCAGGACGGCCTCCGGCGATTCGAATTCACTGGAGGGATCCGCGAGTGCGTGTTCGAGATTCATGGGGGTAGCGATCCTGTTGCGACTCTGATTCCAGCCTAGCGGGTCCCGACAGGCAATACAAACCGCTGCCGGCCGCTAGACGCGGAATGCCAGCGCGGCGGCCCCGCCCACCACCAGAGCCAGCCCGGCGAGCTGCAGCGGCGTGAACGACGCATCCAGAATCAGCCATTCCGTGGCGGCCGTGAGCACCGGCGCGAGGCCGACGAAGGCAGCTGCGACGCTGGCACCCGCCGTCTGCATGGCCCGGTACAGGCCGAGCACGCCGCCGGCCATGGCGAGGCCGGCACCGAGCACCCACCACCACACCGGTGCCAGCGCCGCCCACTGCTCCGGCGCCGTCCAGGGCAGGACGGCGAGCAGCACCACCGTGCCGAACGCCAGCCGGCCGGCGGCCACGAACCGGGGGTCGGCGTCCCGGAGGGTACGCTTGGCGTAGACGTCGGCCAGGCCGATCAGCGGCAGGGTCGCCGCCAGTGCCCAGAACGGCCAGCCGATGACGATGCCGCCGGGTCCCGTATTCATCATGAACAGCCCGCCGCTCATCACCGCGATGATGAGCCACGCGACGGCACTCAGCCGCTCGGTCAGCAGGAAACGGGCGGCCACCGCGGTGGCCACCGGGTACATGGACTGGAACAGGCTGCGGTTGGTGGCCGTAGTCTCCGTCATCGCGAGCACGCTTAACAGCACCACTGCACCGGAGCCCATGGCGCCGACCAGGAACACGTGCAGCCAGGTGGAGCGCCGGCGCCCGGCAAGGGTGCTGCCCGGTCCGGCGGCCACCAGCGGCGTGAGCGCGATGGCCGCCGCCACGGCCGTCGTCGCGACGGCGAGCGGCAGCGGCGCCGCGCCGGCCGTGAGCGCCGCCTTCTTCGCCAGCGGCGCCAGACCGAGGCAGCCTGCCGCCAGCCCGACGTCGCCGATGAGTCTGATGCCTCTGCGGATGATCGTTTCCTTCCCGGGGTGACGCCGTACGCTACCATAGGCGCACGAGTCCCATAGTAAGGAGGCCCGTCATGACACCCCGCCGCGGTATCTCCGCAGCGCTGCTCGCGCTGCTGTCGTTTCTGCTGACACCGGCGCCGGCGGCCGCCGACGAGCAGCCGGGCGACATCGAGCTGACCGGCTCCGCCGCCTGGCGATTCGGCGGCAGCTTCGAGGATGCGGCCGGCGACGAACTGGAGATCGGGGACGGTGGCGGCTTCGCGCTCACGGCCAATTTCCGCGCCGAGGCCAATACCCAGTGGGAGGTCTACTACAGCCGCCAGAGCACGGAGTTCACCGCCGGCGACCTGTTCACCGGCACGCCGGTGGTCGACGTCGACGTGGACTATTACCACGGCGGCGGCACCTACATCGTGCAGGGCGGCAATGTGCGGCCCTATGTGGTGATGACGCTAGGTATCTCGCGCTTCGCGCCCCGCGACGCCGGCGACGCGGAGGTGGACGACGAGACGTTCTTCTCCGCCTCGCTCGGCGCCGGCCTGCGGATCGCCGCCGGCGAACGCCTTGCCTTGCGCCTGGAGGGCCGGGCGTTCACCAGCTTCGTGGACAGCGACTCGAACCTTTTCTGCGTGGCCGGCGGCAGCGACAACGTCTGCCTGCTCGAGGCCGACGGCAGCACCGTCACCCAGTGGCAGGCGAGCGCCGGGCTGACGCTGAAGTTCTGAGCGGATGACTCAGGAATCGGGATCGACGGCGCGCAGCCGCGCCCGCAGCCGGTCGAGTTCGTCGAGCAGGTCGAGCGCCAGGGCGGCGCCCTGGATATTCAGGCCGAGGTCGCGTTGCAGCGCGACGGCCCGGCGCGCCCGGGTGAGACTCTCGCCGGTGAACTGCCAGCGGCGGCGGCGGTAGCTCACGGGTTCGATGACGCCCTCCTCCACCAGCTCGATGATGTAGTCGGCCTGCACGGCGCAGGCGCTGCTCAGCTCGCGCAGTCCGAGCGTGGTGGTCTCCTCCAGGATGAAACCGGTGATCTCACGTGTCATCGTCCGCCTGCTTTCCCCGGGGTCGCGTTCGCTCATGACTCCTTCCCGGGCGGGCTAGCGGCCCGCCTCCGTGCTGCGCCGTGCCATGCGGCTGCGCGGATCGAACTCGAACTGATCCGCGAAGCGCCGGTAGGCGGTCTTCTCGTCCTCCGTATTGGCCGGCGGCGTCTCGATGCGCACCGTGGCATACAGGTCGCCCGGGGTCTTGCCGGGCAGTCCCCGTCCCTTCAGCCGCAGCTTGCGCCCGGCCGCCGTGTTGGGCGGGATGGTGAGGTCCACTGCTCCCTGCGGGGTCGGCACTTCCACCCTGGCCCCCAGGGCGGCCTCCCAGGGGGCGAGCGGCAGGTCGAGGTGGAGATCGCCGCCGTCCACCCGGTAGAGTGAGTGCGGCCGGAACTCCACCTCGAGGTAGAGGTCACCCGCGCTGCCGCCGCCGATGCCCGGCGTGCCCTGGCCGGCCAGGCGGATGTGCTGGCCCGGCCGGACGCCCTTCGGTATGCGCACGTTGAGTGTGCGCTGGCGCGTGCGGACGTGGCCTTCGCTGTCCACCGCGGGCGCCGTCAGGCTGATCGAGCGCGTCGCACCCTCGAAGGCGTCCTCCAGGTCGATGAGGATCCTGGCGTGGTGGTCCTCGCCCCGGGCGCTGAAACCGCCGCCCCGGGCCTGGCGGAAGCCGCCCATGCCACCACCCATGCCAGTACCCATGCCACCGCCCATGCCACCGCCCATGCCACGGCCGCCGAACAGGGACTCGAAGAAATCGCTGAAAGCCGAGGCGTCGCCGCCGGTGAAGCCGCCGCCGGAGAACTCGAAGCCGGCATCCCAGTCCGGCGGCGGACGGAATTCCTGGCCGGCCTTCCAGTCGGCGCCCAGCTGATCGTAGGCGGCGCGCTTCTCCGGGTCCTTCAGCACCTCGTAGGCCTCGCCCACCTCCTTGAAGCGGGCTTCGGCATCCGTCTCCTTGCTGACGTCCGGATGGTACTTGCGGGCGAGCTTGCGGTAGGCGCGCTTGATCTCGTCCTGGGTGGCGTCCCGGTCCACGCCCATGATCTTGTAATAGTCCTTGTACTTCATACGCTGGACTCGCTCCTAGACAGCGTATAGATCGTGGCTGCGGGAAGCCTTTTCAAGACGCCGTGGCGGTACGGGCCGCCGGAGCTAGACGCCGAACGGATAGGTATCGGGCATGTCCTCCAGCTCGTCGGTGGCCAGCGGCGTCACCGCCCGGGTGCTGTCCAGCCAGACGTATTCGTCGAACTGGTGCGGCAGTACCGCCTCGAAGTAGTGGCTCATGCGCTCGGTCTCGGGACGGTAGATCACGCCGATGGCGCGCTCGAGGCGCGGCCGGGACAGCGCGTCGCGCAGCTCGGTCTCGCCGTCGTCGCTGAGATCGAGCAGGAAGCGGCCGACACCGGTGTCGTGCATCAGGCGCTCGTAACTGTCCGGCAGCGACGGGCGCACGATCTTCACCTCCATGGGGCCGTCCCAGTCGGAGGCCGCCGCGACGGTGCCGGCGTGGGTACCGAAGCCCACGTTGTAAACGGCCTCGCCGAACTCATCCCGGCACAGCCGACCGAGGTTTGTCTCGCCCCGGGCGGACATCTCGGTGGCCGCGGCGTCGCCGATGTGGGAATTGTGCGCCCAGACCACCGCCTTCGCAGCAGGGCCGTGGTGGTCGAGCAGCAGCGACAGCGTGTCGAACATGTGGGTGTCGCGCAGGTTCCAGGAGGTACGCGAGCCGTAGTACATGCTGCGGTAGTAGCGCTCCGCATTGGCCACCAGGCGGGCATTCTGCATGGCGTCCAGGAACCGCTCGCCGTCGGCGGCCACGTATTCCTCCTGGCGCTCCAGCAAGTCGGTGAGCATGCGCACGACGTCGTCCTCGCAGCTGCGGTAGGAGCCGGTGAGCGCCGCGTGGCCGTAGGTGGCGGGGTCGGTCTGCCAGGGCGTCAGGCAGCCATAGCGCCGGCGGGCCACGTCGGCGGTATCCGGGTCCACGTCGTCCAGGTAGCGCAGGACGGCGCGGATGGAGCCGTACATGCTGTACAGATCCAGGCCGTAGAAGGCGAAGCGCCGCGTCTCGGCCAGACCGGCGTTGTGCCGGCGCAGCCATTCCACCAGTTCGTGCACCTCGGCGTTGCGCCACATCCAGGTGGGGAAGCGGGCGAACGCGGTCCACTCCGAAGGCGGCTGGTCGAGGTGGCGGATGTAGTGATCGATCCGGGCCGCGTCCGGCCAGTCGCCCTCGATGGCCATGAACGAGAAGCCCTTGCGCTCGATCAGCTCGCGGGTAATGCGCGCACGCATGCGGTAGAACTCGGAGGTTCCGTGGCTCGCCTCGCCGAGCAGCACGATGCGCGCTTCGCCGATGCGCCCGAGCAGGCCGTCGAGGTCGGCGCCCTCGATGTCGTCGAACGCTTCCGCCTGCGCGGCAATGCTCGCTTCCAGCGTCGCCGGCCGGCGTCGGGTCTCCCCCGCGGGCTCGTCGTCGTCCGCCTGCCAGCCCTGCTCGCCCACCAGGGGCACGAAGCGCACGTCGGCCAGATCCTCGGTGGCGTAATCGGTTTCGGACACGCGCGTGATGCGGACGAGCTCCTGGGCATGGGGCCGGGGTCCGACGGGAATAACGAGACGGCCCCCCACCTTCAGCTGGCTCTTCAGCGACTCGGGCACGTCCGGACCCGCCGCCGCCACCACGATGGCGTCGAAAGGCGCCTCGTCGGCCCAGCCCAGCGTGCCGTCGGCGTGCAGGACGTGGACGTTGTCGTAGTCCAGGGAGGCGAGCGCCCGGCGGGCGCGCTCCGCCAGGGCGCCGACCCGCTCGATGGTGTACACCTCGGCGGCGATCTCGCCCAGGATGGCGGCCGCATAGCCCGAGCCTGCGCCGATCTCCAGCACCTTCTCGCCCCCTTCGAGGGCGAGTGCCTCGACCATCATCGCCACGATATAGGGCTGGGAGATGGTCTGCCCCTCACCGATGGGCAGCGGATTGTCGTCGTAGGCGAATTCCCGCAGGCGCTCGGGCAGAAAGACCTCCCGCGGCACCCGGCGCATGGCCTCCAGCACCGCAGCGGAGCGCACGCCCCGGCCCTCGATCTGGCGCTCGACCATCTGATCGCGTTCCTGGCGCAGCTCGCGCGCGCGCTCGACTTGAGCGGTGTCCATGCCATCTCCTCCCGGCGTCAGGCCGGCGTCCGTTCCTCCCTTCGAACATACGCCGGTGCGCGCGCCGTTCAATACCGGGATTTACCGAATCCCGGTTCCGGGGACAGTCAACTCGACTGCCGGTTGAGTTAACTGTCCCCGGAATTCAGGCGAGGAGAATCGAGGTGTCGGTGCGGCGGAGGAGTTCGGCCAAGGCGGCCGGCGCGGCCAGCGGGTGCTCCCGCGGGACGATCAGCACGCGGGCGTCCTCGGCGCGCAGCGCCGTCGCCACCTCGGGGGGCGTCGCTGACGCCACCGAGCGCGTCCGCAGGCCGGGCGCCTTCTCGCCCTCCTCCGGTACCCAAAGAGCGACCGCCTCCAGGCCCTCGGCCGCGGCGATGCGGCGGGCCAGCTCCTCGAGTTCCCCGGCCCGTTCGCCTTTGCCGGGCAACATCGCCACCCGTCGGCCGCTGGCCCATTCCTCCTGGACGAAGAGCAGCATCCGGGACGTACTCCCGGCCAGGCGGTGGACCGGGAGTCCGTACCAGCTGCGCAGGCCAGCGCGGCGGTGCGCCCGGGAGATCACCAGCGCATCCAGATGCTCCAGGCGACGGTGCAGACTCTCGATGCCGGGTCCGCGCAGAACTTCGAAGGAATGGTGCAGCCCGAGGCCGGCGGCACCCCGCTCGAAGGACAGACGCACGGCCCGGGAACGCACGGCGAACTGACGGCTGAGGCGCCCGCCGCCCAGCGGCCGGGTCTCGCCCAGCGTGGTCACCTCCCGCGCCAGGCCGGAGCGCTCGAACTCCGCTGTCTCCGTGTCCTCCACGAACAGGCCGATCAGGGTGGCGGACGGCCCGGCGAGCGACAGCGCCGAGCGCAGCACGCTCTCCAGCGGAGCCGCCGGGTCCAGCGCGATGGCGATGCTGAAGCTTTCAGTCGCCCTTGCCATCGCCATTACCCCGGCCCTGGCCGAGACCGTTGCCGGCCTGGGCGGCGCGCTCGAGCTGACGCTGCATGAAGCGGGCACGGCCTTCGGAAAACTCGGCCAGTGTGGACTGGACGCGCCCGTTCACCGTATCCGGCGGATAATCGCCGCCCGCGTCGGGCTCGCCGGCGGTCTCGCCGGTCAGCAGTTCGATGGCCTCGTCGACGCTGTCCACCGCGTAAATGTGGAAGCGGCCGTCGGCCACGGTCTCGCGTACGTCCCGGCGCAGCATCAGGTGCTTGCGGTTGTCGGCGGGGATGATGACTCCCTGCTCGCCGGTAAGCCCGGCGTCGGCGCAGACGTCGAAGAAGCCCTCGATCTTCTCGTTGATGCCGCCCACCACCTGGACCCGGCCGTGCTGGTTCACCGAGCCGGTCACGGCGATGCCCTGGCTGAGCGGCACCTCGGCCAGCGCCGAGACCAGGCTGCAGAACTCGGCCACCGAGGCGCTGTCGCCCTCGACGCCGCCGTAGGTCTGCTCGAATACCAGGCTCGCCGACAGCGACAGCGGCGCCTGCCGCGAGTAGCGCGCACCCAGCAGCGAGCCGAGGATCAGCACGCCCTTGCTGTGGATCGGCCCGCCGAGTTCCACTTCGCGCTGGATATCGAGCAGGCTGCCGTCGCCCACCCGCACCGTGGCGGTGATACGGGTGGGATGGCCGAATGCGTACTGACCGAGCTGACGCACCGACAGGCCGTTCACCTGGGCCGGCGCCTCGCCGGTGACGTCCACCAGTATGGAGCGCCGCGCGATGGCTTCCCGGTAGCGCTCCCGGATGCGGTCGTGGCGATGCTCGTAGCCGGCCAGTGCCCGCTCGACGTCCTCCTCGTCGACGCGCTGGCGCCCGGCCTCCCGGGCCCAGTAGCAGCTCTCGGCCAGCAGGTCGCCGATGGGCCGGGTGCGGGCCGAGAGCTTGTCCGCATCGCCCGCCAGTCTGGCGCTGAATTCCACCACCCGGGCGACGGCCTGGCGGCTGAAAGGCGCGAGACCGTCCCGCCGCACCATGCCGGCGATCAGCGAAGCGAGTGCCTCGCTGTGCTCGCCGTTGCGGTCGATCACGTCGGAGAAATCCGCGGCCACGCGGAAGAGCTCCGAGAACTCCGGGTCGTACTCGCTCAGCAGGTAATAGAGCCAGCGCTCGCCGATGAGCACGATCCTCGTACTCATGGGAATGGGCTCGGGCTCTATGGTCACCGTCGTCATCAGGCTCAGCATCTGCTGCAGGCTCTGGATGGTGACCTCGCCACCGGACAGCGAGCGCTTCAGCGCCTGCCAGGCGAAGGGCTCGCGCACCAGCCGGTCGGCGTCGATGACGAGGAAACCGCCGGCGGCACGCTGCAGCGCGCCGCCGCGGATCATGCGGTGGTCGGTGACCAGCGAGCCGAACTCCGCGTAGTGATCGATGCGGCCGATGAGGTTGTGATAGACGGGATTCTGCTCGTAGACCACCGGCGCGGTCTTCAGGCCGGAGTTGTCCACGAGTACGTTGACCTCGTAGCGCTGCAGGAACTTCGGCCGCTGGCGGCGGCCGGACTGCTGCGCAAACGGAGAGGCGGGCTCCGGGTTGATCAGTGCCGGCAGGTGCGCGAGCAGGTCCTGCTCCACGCTCTCGAGATAGGCGCTGACGTTCTCCAGCGCCCGGTAGCTTTCCTTCAGTTCCTCGAGGAACGGCCCCACGGCGGAGACTCCCACCTGGCGGTCCAGCTTGCGAACGCGCTCTTTGTGCTCCCGCTGCCAGGCCGGCAGCTTGCGCAGATGCGCCGCCAGACGCTCGCCGAACTCGGAGATCTTGCCGCGGATCTCCTCCTGCTCGTCCTCGGGCAGCTCGCCGAAGGCCTCCTCGTCGATGACCTTGCCGTCGCGGACGGGCGCGAACGCGAAACCGCCGGGTGTCTGCAACAGGCGCAGCCCGTTGCGCTCGGCATCCTCCGCCATCTCCTCCAGGGCGCGGCGGTGGCGCTCCTCGAACTCCTCGTCGATCTCCGAGCGCAGGTGGCGGTATTCGTCGCTCTCGAATGCGGCCGGCACCGACGACCAGACGTCGTCGATGAGGCTCTGCATCCGCTCGCGCAGCCTGCGGCCCTCGCCGGCGGGCAGCTGCAGCGCCCGCGGCTTCTGCGGATCGTCGAAGGCGTGCACGTAGCACCAGTCGCCGGGCACCTCCCGCTCGGCTGCGGCCTCCTCGAGCAGCTGGCGCATGGCGGCGTGGCGGTCGCTGCCCGGCTCGCCCAGGGCGTAGACATTGTAGCCGTCCCGCTCCAGGGCGACGGCGATGCGCACGGCCCCCAGGGCACGGCTCTGGCCCACCACCTTATCGCGGGGCGTCAGATCGTCGGTGCTGTCGAAGTCCGCATCCCGCAGTGCGGAACGTGCATAGAGCGCATGCGCGGGAACGCGGAAACGCTTCGTCCCTGTGTCGCCGTGACCGGCCATAAGCGTCGGGCTCCTTCCTGGAACCCAGTCTCCCGCAGGCCCGGCACAGGGGCCATAGCGGAAATTACGGGGACAGTTAACTCATTCGGCAGTTGAGTTAACTGTCCCCGAAACTGCTATTCCTCGCCCATCACCCCGAAGATGTGGAGCAGGCTGGTGAAGAGATTGAAGATGGCGACGTAGAGGGTGACGGTGGCCATCACGTAGTTGGTCTCACCGCCACGGATGATGTTGCTGGTCTCCCAGAGGATCAGGCCGCCCATCAGCAGCACGAACAGCCCGGAGACCGCCAGCGAGAGCGCCGGCATGTTGAAGAAGATGGCGCCCAGCCCCGCGCAGAAGCCGGCCAGGATGCCCACCATCAGGAAGCTGCCCATGAAGCTGAAGTCCCGCTTCGACGTGAGCGCGTAACCGGACAGGCCGAGGAACGCGACGGCCGTGGTGCCCAGCGCCATCGCGACCACCTGGCCGCCGTTCGGGATACTCATGTAGACGTTCAGGATGGGCCCGAGGGTGTAACCCATGAAGCCGGTGAGGGCAAACACCAGCAGCACCGAGAAATCCCGGTCGCGGAACTTCGTGATGGCGAACAGCAGGCCGAAGTAGCCGACCAGCGTGATGATCAGGCCCGGATGGGGCAGGTTCAGCGCCATGGAGACGCCGGCGGTCAGCGCACTGAACGCGAGCGTCATCGCCAGCAGGGCGTAGGTGTTACGCAGCACTCGGTTGGTCGCGAGAGTGCTCTCACGTGTCCGGGAGATGGTGCTGACAGGTGTATTCATCGATGCTTCCTTCCGGGTTGCGACTGGATCTGCAGCGGACGGTACCACACCGTCCGCCCGACAAACCAGACCGAAATGACCAGAAATTGCTTTCGCATTATTTCGGCCCTACCATAGGCCGGTCCATCGCCGCGGACCGACGCCATGAACGACCCCTCCAGCCACTGGAATTTCTTCAGCAATTTCGCGCACATACTGGTCTGCCTGGCCGAGGACCCCCATGCCAGGCTGCGGGACGTGGCCGAGCGGGTGGGCATCACCGAGCGCTCCGCCTCCCGGCTGGTCGGCGAACTGGACCGCGCCGGCATCCTCACCCGGGTGAAGGACGGGCGGCGCAACATGTACGTCATCGACACCGGCCAGCACCTGCGCCACCCCCTGGAGGCCCACTGCACCGTGGGCGACATGCTCGCCTTCATCCTGAGCCCGGAGAAGGTCCGCGAGCTCGACATGCAGCGGCGCAATCCAGAGCTGCTGGTGCAGGAAGAGCGCTGAGCTCACCTCATGCGCAGCCGCCGCCGAGGCGCGCCGCCGACGGCACTCCCCGGCCCGCTGGTGTACCCTCGACTGCGGTACAGCGCCTGGAGTAATTCATTGCCGGATCTGCCGAGAGCCGTCGACGCCGAGCGAATCGAATTCAGCGGCCGTGCCGGCGGGCTGAGCTACTACGTGGACGGCGACGGCCCGCCGATGCTGCTCGTCCACAGCATCAATGCCGCCGGCTCCGTCTACGAGGTAAAGCCCGTCTTCGAGAACTACCGGGGCACGCACCGGGTGTACGCACCGGACCTGCCGGGCTTCGGCTTCTCGGAGCGCAGCGAGCGCCGCTACGACGCGCGCCTGTACACGGACGCCATCCACGACCTGCTGGAGCGCATTGCGGCGGACTGCGGCGACGTACCCGTGGACGGCCTGGCCCTGTCGCTGGCCTCGGAGTTCCTGGCGCGGGCGGCCACCGAGGCGCCGGCGCGCTTGCGCACACTCGCCCTGATCACACCCACCGGCTTCAACGCCGATGCCGACCGGCTGCGCGAGGCGGAGGGCAGCAACCGGGAGGTGCCGCTGCTGCACAGCGTGCTCACCGTGCCCCTGTGGCGCCGCGGGCTGTACAACCTCCTGGTCCGCCCGAAGACCATCCGCTACTTCCTGAAGCGAACCTGGGGCTCGGAAGACTATGACGAGGGCCTGGCGGAGTACGACGACCTGACCACCCATCAGCCGGGCGCCGAGCACGCGCCCTACGCCTTTTTGAGCGGCCGGTTGTTCAGCAAGGATATCCGCAACGTCTACGAGCGCCTGCAGCAGCCGGTGTGGCTCGCCCACGGTACCAGAGGCGATTTCAAGGACTTCCGCGGCGCCGACTGGACGGCGGAGCGGGACAACTGGGTGGTGCACCCCTTCGACAGCGGCGCCCTGCCCCACTTCGAGCGGCCGGCGGAGTTCTTCACCGCCTACACGAATTTCCTGGCAGCAACACCCGAACTGTAGCAGCTGTGTTTCGTGTCAAGCCATTTGGTGTTCCCAGGGCTTGTGA
>CAYRZI010000003.1:0-64545 GCA_964428605.1 uncultured Woeseiaceae bacterium | reverse complement strand
CCAGCAGCGTCTCGAACAGGCCGCCGTTGGCGTCGAAGCAGGAGGGGTAGAGGATGGTGTCCTCGGTGCCCAGGAACGTGCTGATACGGTCCTCGAGTGCCTTGTGTACCGTCTGGGTGCCGCAGATGAAGCGCACGGAGGCCATCCCGTAACCGTGCTCGTCGATGGCGCGCCTTGCCGCAGCGACGATGCGGGGGTGATTGGCCAGCCCGAGATAGTTGTTGGCACAGAAGTTGATGACGTGGTGCGTGTTGCCGTCCTCGCGCACGTCGATCTCGGCCTGCTGGGGTCCGGCGATGACCCGTTCCTGCTTGTACAGGCCCTGCTCCTTCAGCTCCTCGGTCGCTTCCGCCAGCGACGCCAGAAACGCTTTTCTCACGTCGATACTCCTCGTCATGCTCGCCCGGAGTATATCAGTGATGACCGGCCCGGCCTCTGGAGTGCGGGCCCCGGAGAGGCGAGAATAGTCGCATGAGCGAGGAGACGCTGCGCATCGACAAATGGCTCTGGCACACCCGCTTCTTCAAGACCCGGGGGCTGGCGGCCAAGGCCGTCTCCGGCGGTCACGTGCACGTCAACGGCGAGCGCGTGAAGCCCGCCCGCGCCGTGAAGGCGGGCGACCGCCTGGAGATCACCCGGGACCGTCTCACCTGGCGGCTGACGGTGTCCAGGCTGCCGCCGCGGCGCGGTCCCGCCCGCGAGGCGGAGGCCTGCTACCATGAGGAGGAGGGGAGCAGGCTGGAGCGCGAGGCGCTGATGGAGGCGCTGCGCCAGGACCGCCGCGCGATGCCGCGCACGGACGGCCGACCCGACAAACACACGCGGCGGGAGCTGCGGCGACTGAATCGCAAGGCCTGACCGGCAACCGGCTCGGGCCCACACAAGCGAAGGGCATCATCTTGAACAGGGATACGCGAGCGGGCCGGGGCCCGCGTCTTCCGGAGCAGCCGGCCGCCGCGCCGCCGCTGGACCGGGCCATAAACGAGCGCTATCTTGGCGACGAATCCGCCGTCATGAACAGCCTCCTGCAGCGGGCCGACGCCGGCGAGGCGTTCCGCGCGCGCGTGCGGGACACGGCGGTCGAGCTGGTCACGCGGGTGCGCGAGACCGAACGGCGGCACGGCGGGCTGGACGCGTTCCTGCACAAGTACGATCTCTCCTCCCAGGAGGGCGTGGTGCTGATGTGCATCGCCGAGGCGCTGCTGCGCATCCCGGATGCCGACACGGCCGACCGGCTCATCGCGGACAAGCTCACTTCCGGACGCTGGGAGGAGCACCTCGGCAGCAGCGAATCGCTGTTCGTGAACGCTTCCACCTGGGGCCTCATGCTGACCGGCCGGCTGATGCGGCTCGACGAGGCCACCCTGCGCAACCCGGCGAAGTTCCTCGGCAAGCTGACGGGCAAGGCGGGCGAGCCCGTGGTACGCCAGGCCATGCGCCAGGCGATGAAGATCATGGGCTACCAGTTCGTGATGGGTCGGGACATCGAAGAGGCGCTGGAGCGGGCCGGCAAGGGCGACAACCGGCGCTATCGCTATTCCTACGACATGCTGGGCGAGGCCGCCCTGACGGCGGAGGACGCCGGGCGCTACTTCGACGCCTACGCAGGCGCCATCGAGGCCATCGGCGGCGCCGCGGGCGACGACGTCATCGCCGCACCGGGCATCTCGGTGAAGCTCTCCGCGCTGCATCCGCGCTACGAGTTCAGCCACCGGGGCCGGGTGCTGGACGAACTCGTGCCGCGCCTCGCCAGGCTGGCCGGCATGGCCCGGGAGGCGGGCATCCCGCTGACGGTGGATGCCGAGGAGGCCGACCGGCTGGAGATCTCGCTGGAAGTCTTCGCTGCGGTTGCCGAGAGCGCCCAGGCGGCCGGCTACGACGGCCTGGGCCTCGCGGTGCAGGCCTACCAGAAACGCGCGCTGCCGGTGATCCGCTGGCTGGCGGCGCTGGCTGCGCGCACCGGGCGGCGCATCCCGGTGCGGCTGGTGAAGGGCGCCTACTGGGATACGGAGATCAAGCGGGCGCAGGAGCAGGGCCTGGACGGTTATCCCGTGTTCACCCGCAAGGTGAACACGGACGTGTCCTATCTCGCCTGCGCGCGGGAACTGCTGGACGCCGGTGAGCGGCTGTATGCCCAGTTCGCCACCCACAACGCCCATACGCTGGCCAGCATCCTGCATCTGGCCGGCGAGCGGCGGGACTACGAGTTCCAGCGGCTGCACGGCATGGGCGAGGAGCTCTATGACCCGGTGGTGGACCCGGAACGCTACGACCGGCCGTGCCGGGTTTACGCGCCGGTGGGCAGTCACGAGGACCTGCTGCCGTACCTGGTGCGCCGGCTGCTCGAGAACGGCGCGAACACTTCCTTCGTCAACCGCATCGTCGACGAGGAGGCGCCGGTGGAGGAGATCGTAGCGGACCCGGTGGAGACTGCCCGGTCGCTGGAGTCGTACCCTCATCCGCGCATCCCGCTGCCCGCCGAGATCTACGGCGCGGAGCGGCGCAATTCCCGCGGCCTCAATCTCGCCGACCGGGCCCTGACCGGCGACTGGCTGGCGCGGATGCAGAAAGTCCTCGAGGGCAGCCATCACGCCCGTCCGCGGGTGGCCGGCAGAAGCCTGGCGGGGCGGCCGGTGGAGTCGCGCAACCCGGCACGCACCGGCGAGGCGGTGGGGGTCGTCGAGTACGCCGACGGGGGGGCGGTGGACCGTGCCCTCGGCGTTGCCACGGACGCGTGGTACGACTGGAATGCCACGGAGGCGAAGGCGCGGGCGGACAGCCTTCGTCGTGCCGCCGATCTCTACGAGGAGGAGGCGCCCGCGCTGATGGCGCTGTGCGTCGCCGAGGCGGGCAAGAGCATCGGCGATGCCCTTGGCGAGGTGCGCGAGGCGGTGGATTTCCTGCGCTACTATGCCGCCCGCGCCGAGGAGCTGTTCGGGGCGCCGCTGCCGATGGCGGGGCCGACGGGCGAGCGCAACGAGCTCAGGCTGCAGGGCAGGGGCGTGTTCGTGTGCATCAGCCCGTGGAACTTCCCGCTGGCCATCTTCACCGGCCAGGTGGCGGCGGCGCTGGCGGCCGGCAACACTGTGCTTGCCAAACCCGCGGAGCAGACCTCGCTGATCGCGGCGCGGGCCGTGGACATCCTGCACCGCGCCGGAGTCCCCGGCGAGGTGCTGAACTTCCTGCCGGGCGAGGGCGGCGAGGTGGGCGCCCGGGCCGTGGCCGACCCGCGGGTGGCGGGAGTGGCATTCACCGGTTCCACGGAGACGGCGCGGCTGATCAACCGCACTTTGGCGGAGCGGGAAGGACCCATCGCGGCGTTCATCGCCGAGACCGGCGGGCAGAACGCGATGCTGGTCGACAGCTCGGCGCTGCCGGAGCAGGTGGTCAAGGACGCCGTGTATTCGGGCTACAACAGCGCCGGTCAGCGCTGTTCGGCCCTGCGCATCCTGTGCGTCCAGCGCGATATCGCACCGCGCGTCATCGAACTCCTTACCGGGCACATGGACGAGCTGAGCGTGGGCGACCCCGGGCTGCTGAGTACGGATGTGGGGCCGGTGATCGATGCCGAGGCGCAGAAGACGCTGGAGCGCCACGTGGCTGCGCTGGGGGCGAAGTCGTCTCTCGTGCATCGCACGCGGCTCGGCGAGGGTACTGACGCCGGCACTTTCGTGGCGCCGACCGCTATCGAGATCGACAGCATCGATCAGCTGGGCCGGGAGGTCTTCGGGCCGGTGGTGCACGTCTACCGCTATCGGGCGCGGGACCTGCGCAAGACCGTGGAGGCCGTGAACGCCACGGGCTACGGACTTACCATGGGCGTGCACAGCCGCATCGACCGGCGGGCGCGGGATGTGGCCGCCTGGGCGCGGGTGGGCAATCTCTACGTCAACCGGAACATGATCGGTGCCGTCGTCGGCGCCCAGCCGTTCGGCGGCCAGGGCCTCTCCGGCACGGGCCCGAAGGCCGGCGGGCCGCACTACCTGCTGCGCTTCGCAACCGAAACCAGCCTGAGCAACAACACCGCGGCCGTAGGCGGCAACGCCACCCTCCTGTCCCTGGCCGCCGATTAGGTGCCGGACCGAACTTTTGCAACTTTCGTAACTTATTAAGTCCTCTTAGCGCAGCGTAAGTGGTCTCGCGAAAGTTGGATAAGTTGCAAGAGTTCGGTCCGGCACCTGCCTCCTGCCTAATCGGTGCGGTCGTGGATTCTCTTCGGGTAGTCGTAGGCCACCAGCCGGAATTCGGCGGTGAAGAACTCGGGCCAGTCCCTGGCCTCCGCGCCCACCGTGACGAAACCGCCGGTCACCAGGTTGTCGGTGAGGCCCGGCAGCAGGCTGTTCACCAGGTCGGTCAGGCCCGGGTTGTGCGCGCAGATGAGCAGGTGATTGAAATCCGCGTCCTGGCGGCTTGCGACGTGCACCAGCGTGCCGGCGCTGGCCAGGTACAGATCGGCGTCGCGCTGTAGGAACTCGCGGGGGTAGCCGATGACCCGCGCGACCTCCTTCGCGGTGCTCCATGCCCGTTTCGCGGGGCTGCTGACGATCAGCGACGGCCGCACACCGGCGGCCGCCAGGCGCCGGCCCATGTCCGGTGCATCCTGACGGCCCCGGCTGTTCAGCGGCCGGTCGAAATCGGAGAGGGAGTCGTCCTTCCAGCTCGACTTTGCGTGCCTGAGCAGCGTCAGCGTCTTTTCCCGGTCCTCCGGCGGCTGCGCAGGATGGGCACGCTGCTCGCTCACATCATGCCCGTCTGCAGCCGCGCCTCGTCGCTCATCATGGACTGATTCCAGGGCGGATCGAAGACGAGTTCCACGCGAACCTCGGCCACCGTCGGGATGACCGCCACCTTCTCGCGCACGTCCTCGACCAGGATGTCGCCCATGCCGCAGCCGGGTGCCGTGAGCGTCATGTCGATGTCGACGCGGCGCTCGCCATTGCCGAGGCTGCTGATCTCGCAACGATAAATCAGGCCGAGGTCCGCTATATTGACGGGGATCTCCGGATCGTAGCAGGTCTTCAGCTGCGACCAGATCACCGCTTCCAGCTCCTCGTCCGTGGCGTCCTCCGGAATCTGCGGCGGCGGCACCGGCTCCTTGCCCAGCGCATCGGCATCCGCGCCGGCGATGCGGAACAGGTTGCCTTCCAGGAAGATGGTGAAACTGCCGCCCAGTGCCTGGGTGATGTGGGCGGGCGCGCCTTCGCGCAGCGTTACCTCCTCGCCTACGGGGATGATCACCGCCCGCACGTCGCGGGTGAGTGTGACCGGTTCGCTGTTATGACCGAACATCATGACTCAGTACTCACCTTTCCTTCGTGTCTCGTCAGTGCCGCGCGCAGGGCGTGCCAGGCCAGGCTCGCGCATTTTACCCGGGACGGGAAATCCCGCACCCCCGCCAGCGCCTCCAGCTTGCCCAGCCCCGCGCCGGTCGACTCGCCGCGCAGCATCGCCTGCATGCCGGCCGCCGCCTCCAGCGCCTCGGTCTCGGAGTGGCCTGTGACCGTCTCCGTCAGCAGCGACGCCGACGCCATCGAGATGGCGCAGCCGCTGCCCTCGAACCCGGCGTCGCGGACCCGGCCTTCCTCGACGCGGAAGTACAGGTGCAGCTTGTCACCGCAAAGCGGATTGATGCCCTCCGCCTCGTGGGTGTAGCGCGCGGGCCGGCCGAAGTGCCGCGGTTGGCGGGCGTGATCCAGGATCAGCTCCCGGTAGAGCTCCCGCAGATGCTCCGTGGAGCGCTCCTGCACGTTCAGCCCCCGAAGATCTCTTTCGCGCGCCCCAAAGCCGTCACCAGCCGGTCCACGTCCTCCCGGTTGTTGTACAGGCCGAGCGACGCCCGCGCCGTGCCGGGCAGGCCGTAGCGCTCCATCACCGGCATGGCGCAGTGATGCCCCGTGCGGATGGCGACCCCGAGCTGGTCGAGGATCGTGCCGAGGTCGTGAGGATGGATGTCGTCCAGCATGAACGAGACCACGCCTACCTTGTGCGGCGCCGTACCGATGATGCGCAGGCCTTCCACCGTGGCCAGCTCCTGGTTCAGGTAGGCCAGCAGCTCGGTCTCGTAGCGGGCTACCTCCGCCGGGCCGATGGCGGCGAGGTAGTCCACCGCCGCCCCGAGGCCCACCGCACCGGAGATGTTTGGCGTGCCGGCCTCGAACTTGTACGGCAGCTCGTTCCAGGTGCTGCCCTCGAAGGAGACGGTGAGTATCATGTCGCCGCCACCCTGCCACGGGGGCATGCGCTCCAGCAGCGCCTCCCGGCCGTACAGCACGCCGATACCGGTGGGTCCGTACATCTTGTGCCCGGAGAAGGCGAAAAAGTCGCAGCCGAGTTCCCGCACGTCCACGGGGCCGTGGGGCACGGCCTGGGCGCCGTCCAACAGCGTCACGATACCCCGCTCGCGGGCCAGCGCGATGATCTCACGGGACGGCGTGATGGTGCCGAGCGCATTCGAGGTATGGGAGAAGGCGATGATCTTCGTGCGGTCCGTGATCAGCCCCTCCAACGCCTCCATGTCCACCGCGCCGGCATCGTCGATGGGCGCCACGCGCAGCACCGCCCCGGTGCGCTCGCACAGCAGTTGCCAGGGCACGATGTTCGCGTGGTGCTCCAGCCAGGTGATCAGGATCTCGTCGCCTTCGCCCACGTTCTGCGTGCCCCAGCTGTTCGCCACCAGGTTGATGGCCTCGGTGGTGCCGCGGGTGAACACGATCTCCGCCGCGGACGCCGCATTCACGAAGCCGCGCACCTTCTCCCGGGCGCCCTCGAACGCCTCGGTGGCGCGGTGGCTCAGCGTGTGCACGCCCCGGTGCACGTTGGAGTGATCATGCTTCTCGTAGTGCGCCACGGCCTCGATCACGGGCAGGGGACGATGGGAGGAGGCGGCGCTGTCCAGGTAGGTGAGCGGCTGCCCGTTCACCTCCTGGAACAGGATCGGGAAATCCGCGCGGCGCGCCTCCACGGCCGCGGTGGCGAGATCGCCGGCAATCTGGTTGCTCTGGTCGGCCTGGATACTCACAGCAGCGACTCCAGTTCGTCGAATTCCGGCAGGCCGCCGATCAGCATGCGCTCCATGCGCCGCGCCAGCGCCGGCGTATCGGCGCGCCCGAGCAGCTCGCGCAGGAAGGCGAAGATCAGCAGGTGCCGCGCGCCCTCGGTGTCGATGCCCCGCGAGCGCAGGTAGAACAGGGCGGTCTCGTCCAGCTGGCCCACCGTGGCGCCATGGCTGCACTTGACGTCGTCGGCGTAGATCTCGAGCTCCGGCTTGGTGTCGACCTCCGCCTTGTCCGACAGCAGCAGGTTGCGGTTCGACTGCGCCGCATCGGTGCCGTCGGCGCCCTTGTGGACCATCACCTTGCCATTGAACACGGCCCGGCTGCGGTCGCGCAGTACGCCGCGGTAGTCCTCGTTGCTGAGCGTGTCCGGGGCCTCGTGGTCGATGCGCGTGTGGTTGTCCACGTGCTGGTCGCCGCCGGTGACATAGATGCCGTTCAGGGCGACGGCCGCCTCCCGGTCCGTGAGCCGTACCATGGTGTCGTGGCGCACCAGCCGGCCGCCGAGGTCGAGACTATGGCAGTCCAGGCGCGCACGAGCCGCCAGCGCCGCGTGCAGCCGGCTCACCTGGAAGCTCAGCGACGGCTGCTGCTGCAGCCGGTAATGCGCGATGCGGGAGGCCTCGTCCTGGACGATATCCGTCACGACGTTGGTGAACCGGCGGGCCTCCGCCTCGCCCGCGTAATGCTCCACGACGGTCGCCCGCGCGTGGGCGCCGGCCTCGATCACGATGCGGGGCGAAGCCACGGCCGTGGCTTCGCCGGTGACCACGAAGACGAGGTAGAGCGGCTTGTCCAGTACCGCGGTGTCGGCCAGCGTTAGGCGCAGGCCGTCGGTCAGCAGGGCGCCGTTCAGCGCCGTCATCGCATCGGCGGATGCGCCGGCGGCGCTGCTCGGCGGCAGACCCGTCTTCAGCAGCGGAGCCAGCGAGACTCCGTCCGGAAGTGCGTCCGGCAGGGAGTCGGCGTCCAGGCGGCCGTCGACGAACACGACGGAGTGAGCGTCGAACTCGCCGAGCACCTGCCGCGCCAGCGTGGCAGCCCGGCGCTCCGCCGTCTCGCCCGGCGCCTCGGCAGTGCCGGCCAGCCAGTCGTCGCTGAGATCGGCGAGCGGCGCCAGGCTGGTGTATTTCCAGTCTTCCTGGCGGACGTGGGGAAACCCCGTCTCCAGAAAGCGCTGCAGATTCGTTTCGCGAAACCGGGCCAGCCAGTCAGGCCCCGGCCGGGCCTCGACCGCCTGCCGCAACCGTTTCTCGTCGAGGGAGGGTGCCTTCATGCGTTTGCCGCCTCGCGCAGCCAGTCGTAGCCGCGCTCCTCGAGTTCCAGTGCCAGGTTCTTGTCGCCGGAGCGAACGATGCGGCCGCGGGACAGCACGTGTACGGCGTCGGGCTCGATATAGTCGAGCAGACGCTGGTAGTGGGTCACCATGACGATCGCCCGGTCCGGTGTGCGCAGGGAATTCACGCCACCGGCCACGACCTTCAGCGCGTCGATATCCAGACCCGAGTCGGTCTCGTCGAGAAGGCAGAGCTCAGGTTCCAGCACCGCCATCTGCAGGATCTCGTTGCGCTTCTTCTCGCCGCCGGAGAAGCCCTCGTTCACGCCCCGGTTCAGGAAGCTCTGGTCCATCTGCATCAGGCCCATCTTCGAGCGCACCAGCTTCAGGAAATCGATGGCATCGATCTCGGGTTCGCCGCGGGCGGTGCGCACCGCGTTCAGCGCGGCCTTCAGCAGGTAGGCGTTATTCACCCCCGGGATCTCCACCGGGTACTGGAAGGCGAGGAATACGCCTTCGCGGGCGCGCTCCTCCGGCTCCATGTCCAGCAGATCCCGGCCCCGGTAGAGCACCTCGCCGTCGGTCACCTCGTAGTCCTCGCGGCCGGCCAGCACGTGGGCCAGCGTACTCTTGCCCGAGCCGTTGGGACCCATGATGGCGTGCACTTCGCCCGCGTTCACCGTGAGGTCGAGGCCGCGGAGGATCTCGGTGCCGTCCACCGTGGCGTGCAGATTCCTGATCTCGAGTAATGGTTTCATCTATTGTCCTCTTCAGCCCACGGCGCCTTCGAGGCTGACGTTGAGCAGCGCCTGGGCCTCGACGGCGAATTCCATGGGCAGTTCCTTGAAGACTTCCTTGCAGAAGCCGTTCACGATGAGATTCACGGCATCCTCCTCGGAGATACCCCGCTGGCGGCAGTAGAACAGCTGGTCCTCGCCGATCTTCGACGTGGTCGCCTCGTGCTCCACCTGCGCCGACGGGTTCTTGACCTCGACGTAGGGGAAGGTGTGCGCGCCGCACTGCTTGCCGATCAGCAGCGAGTCGCACTGGGTGTAATTGCGCGCCTTGTGTGCGCCCGGCATCACGCGCACGAGGCCCCGGTAGGCCTGCTGGGCGCGGCCGGCGGAGATGCCCTTGGAGACGATCGTGCTCGTGGTCTCCTTGCCGATGTGGATCATCTTCGTGCCGGTGTCGGCCTGCTGCAGGTTGTTGGTGACCGCCACTGAGTAGAACTCGCCCACCGAGCGGTCGCCGCGCAGGATGCAGCTCGGGTATTTCCACGTGATCGCCGAGCCGGTCTCCACCTGGGTCCAGGAGATCTTGGAATCGTCGCCGCGACAATCGCCCCGCTTGGTGACGAAGTTGTAGATGCCGCCTTTGCCGTCCTCGTCGCCGGGATACCAGTTCTGTACCGTGGAGTACTTGATCTCGGCGTCCTTCATGGCGACGAGTTCGACGACCGCCGCATGCAGCTGGTTCTCGTCGCGCATGGGCGCCGTGCAGCCCTCGAGGTAGCTCACGTGGCTGCCTTCCTCGGCGACGATCAGCGTGCGCTCGAACTGCCCGGTATTGGCCGCATTGATGCGGAAATAAGTGGACAGCTCCATGGGGCAGCGCACGCCCTTCGGCACGTAGACGAAGCTGCCATCGGTGAACACGGCGGAGTTCAGCGCCGCGAAGAAGTTGTCGCGCCGGGGCACTACGCTGCCGAGATATCGGCGCACCAGCTCCGGATGCTCCTGGATGGCCTCGGAGAATGAGCAGAAGATGACGCCCGCCTCCGAGAGCTTCTCCTTGAACGTCGTGGTGACCGAGACGCTGTCGAAGACGGCGTCCACGGCCACGCCGGCCAGCCGCGCCCGTTCGTGCAACGGGATGCCCAGCTTGTCGTAGGTCTCGAGCAGCTTCGGGTCCACCTCGTCCAGGCTCTTCGGACGATCGGCGTCGGACTTCGGCGCCGAGAAGTAGGAGATAGCCTGAAAGTCGATGGGCGGATGCTGCACGTGGGCCCAGTCCGGCTCGCGCATCTTCAGCCAGTGCCGGTAGGCCTGCAGGCGCCATTCGAGCATCCACTCCGGCTCGTCCTTCTTCGCCGAGATCATCGCGATGACCTCCTCGGACAGACCGGGCGGGACCGTGTCCGCCTCGATGTCCGTGTAGAAGCCGTGGCGGTATTTGCTCTTGACCAGTGTCTCTACGTCGGTGCTCTTGGTAGCCATGGTTCGCTCAGTGTGGGTCGGTGTTGTCTTCCCGGCCGATGTCTGCGGTCACCGCGGTGGTGGCGGGGGCCGCCGACATTGGCACGAGCGTGAATGCGGGGATGGCGGGGCGCGGCTTCTGCAGCTCGGTGAGGCTGATGTCCGCCAGCGCACGCCGGATCCGGAGGTTTATCTGCTGCCAGGAGCTGCCGACGCTGCAGACGTCCTCCAGCTCGCAGCTGGACTCCCGGCCGCTGCACTCGGTGATGGCCAGCGGGCCCTCGAGGGCGTCGATGATCGCCGCGGCGCTGATGTCGACGGGCGCCTTCGCCAGCCGGTAGCCGCCGTTGGCGCCGCGCTCCGAGGCCACGAGGCCAGCGCGGGCGAGTTGCTTCAGCAGCTTGCTGACCGTAGGCCCGCCCAGCCCGGTCGCGGCCGCGATCTCGCTGGCGCTCTGCAGTCGCTCTTCGGCGTCCGCGAGCTGTGCGAGCACCACGGTGCCGTAGTCAGTGAGTTTCGAGATTCTCAGCATGCCGGTTTCGCTCCGGATCGGTCGTCGATGGGGCGGATCCGGGTCAGTGGTCGGGGCGAAAGCCCCCTCCTGCCGGTCGTCGCGGTCTGCCGCCCCGTTTAATACAGGACCATTTTAGTACTAATTGGGCGGCGATGCCAGATCGGGGTGGCACCGGCCAGGGGTCCCGGGGAGGGGATTTTGCTATGCTCCCCCGCTTGTGCGGCGCCCCGAGGGCGGGTGCGCCGACCGCCGGCACGGGGACGGATATGGCCGAGAAGACGGAAAACGTGGTGGAGATCCGCGGCCTGTGCTACGCGCGCGGCCAGCGCCAGATATTCGACCACCTGGACATCGAAATCCGGCGGGGCAAGGTCACGGCCATCATGGGCCCCAGCGGCACGGGCAAGACGACGCTGCTCAGACTGATCACCGGCCAGCTCGTGCCCGACCGTGGCACGATCCTCGTGGACGGCGAGGATATCTCGAAACTGAACCGGGACGGGCTCTACCGGCTGCGCAAGAAGATCGGCATGCTGTTCCAGAACGGCGCGCTGCTCACCGATTACCCTGTATTCGAGAACGTGGCCTTCCCGCTGCGCGAGCACACCGATCTGCCGGACCGCCTGATCCGCCATATCGTCCTCACGAAGCTGCACGCCGTGGGTCTGCGCGGCGCGGCCACCCTGATGCCCGGGGAACTCTCGGGCGGCATGGCGCGGCGGGTGGCGCTTGCCCGCGCCATGGTCATGGATCCGCAGATCCTCATCTACGACGAGCCCTTCGTAGGTCTGGATCCCATATCGATGGGGGTGATCGTCCGGCTCGTGCGGCGCATGAACGACATCCTCGGCATCTCCAGCATCGTCGTCAGCCACGACGTGGAGGAGATCAGCGCGGTGGCCGACGTGAGCTACCTCATCTCCGACGGCAAGGTGGTGGCGTCGGGCAGCCCCGAGGAGCTGAGCGGCGCGCCCTCGGACCTCGTCAAGCAGTTCATGCACGGCATGGCCGACGGACCCGTGCCGTTCCATTATCCGGCACCGGACTACGCGGAGCAGCTGCTGGGCCGCGAGGGCGAGTGAGGCCGTGTTCCGCGACCTCGCCTATGCTCTGGCCGGCTTCCTGCAGACCTTCGGACAGCTGCAGCTGTTCTTCCTGCGCCTGCTGGCCGCCACGCCGCGGGCGTTCTGGCGGCGTTTCCCGCTGGTCGTGCAGCAGGTGCACAACACGGGCGCGCTGTCGCTGCCCATCATCGTCACGTCGGGCTTCTTCGTGGGCGGCGTGCTGGGCCTGCAGGGCCACGACAACCTGTCCCGGTTCGGCTCCGAAGACGCGCTGGGCGTCTTCGTGGCCCTGTCGCTGATGAAGGAACTCGGGCCGGTGGTGACCGCGCTGCTGTTCGCCGGGCGCGCCGGTACGGCGCTGGCCTCGGAGATCGGCCTGATGCGGGCCACGGATCAGCTCTCGGCCATGGAGATGATGGCCGTGGATCCCATCCGCCGGGTCGTGATGCCGCGCTTCCTCGGCGGCGTCATCGCCATGCCGCTGCTGGCAGGTATCTTCAGCGCCGTGGCCATATTCGGCGCCTACATGGTGGGCGTGGTGCTGATGGGGGTTGATATCGGCGCCTTCTGGGCGCAGATGAGAGAAAGTGTGGAGCTGGCCGACATCATGGAGGGTGTGGTCAAGAGCGTGGTGTTCGGCGTGGCCGCGAGCCTGCTCGCCGTATTCGAGGGTTACAATGCGTTGCCGACGGCGGAGGGGGTCGGCAGGGCGACGACGCGCACGGTGGTCATATCCTCCATCGCCGTGCTGGTGCTCGATTTCATGATTACCGCCGCGTTGATGTGAAGGTACAGGGCTTATGCAGCAGACCAGAGCAGTAGAGATAAGCACCGGGTTGTTCGTGTTCCTGGGTTTCGCCGCGCTGTTCTTCCTGATCACGCAGACCACCACCATCGGCGGTTATGTGCAGGACGACACCTACGAGGTGACGGCTCGCTTTCAGAATGTGGGCAGCCTGAAGGTGCGCGCGCCGGTCAGCATGGCCGGCGTGACCATCGGGCGCGTGAGCGCCATCGAGTTCGATCCGCAGCGCCTCGACGCCGTGGTGACCATGCGCATCGAGGAGAATTACGACCAGATTCCGGAGGACTCCGACGCCAGCATCCTGACCGCGGGCCTGCTCGGCAGCCAGTACATCGGCCTGCAGCCGGGCGGCTCCGAAATGTACCTGGAGGACGGCAGCGAGGTGCTGTTCACCCAGTCCGCGGTGGTGCTGGAAAACCTGATCGGCAAGTTCCTGGTGAACATGGGTTCGGGAGACGACGAATGAGAATAGGTATGACGACCCTGGCGATGCTGGGGATATTGCTGAGCGTGCCGGGCGTCGCCCGTACTGAAGACCCCACGGGCGTGATCGACTCCGCCGTGGAGGAGCTCTCCGGCGCGCTGGAGGGGCGCAAGCTGGAGCTCAAGGAGGACCGCGAGGAGCTGTACCGGGTGATCGACAGGATCCTGCTGCCGCGCTTCGACCGGCGCTATGCCGCCCAGCTCGTACTGGGCCGCTACTGGCGCTCAGCCAGCGAGGAGCAGCAGCAGCGCTTCATCAAGGCGTTCTACCAGGCACTGCTGGAGCGCTACGCCGACGGCGTACTGGAGTTCGACCAGGACCGCGTCACGGTGCTGCCCTTCCGGGGCGACCCTGAGGAGCGGCGCACCACGGTGCGCACCGAGGTCGAGCTGGACGACGGCACCGAGGTGCCGGTGAACTACGGCCTCGTCAGGCGCGAGGACGGCTGGAAGGTCTATGACGTCACGGTGGAAGGCATCTCCTACGTGCGCAACTTCCGCACCGAGCTCAACGCCGAGATCGCCGACAAGGGCCTGGAGGCCGTGATCCGGCGTCTGGAGCGGGAGGCCGGCATACGCGAGGCCGAGGGCGAGGCCGAGGGCGAGGGCGGCGACGGCGGCTCCGCCGACGAGGCCGGAGAGTCCGCGGCCACGTGAGCGGGCGCTGGGAATTCCGCGACCTGGGCGAGGGCCGCTTCGCCGTAGCGGGAGAGATGACCTTCCATACCGTGTCCGCGATATTGCGCGAGGCCACGGAACGCTTCGCCGATCACACCATGCTGGAGGTCGACCTGGGCGGCGTGACCAGGACCGACAGCGCCGGTCTGGCGTTGCTGCTGGAGTGGATTACCTGGGCCAATCACACCGTGCGGGAGATCCACTTCCGCAACATCCCGGAGAAGATCACGAACATCGCCCAGACCAGCGACGTGGAGGATCTGCTGAGCATGGGCGAGCGCTGGGTGGGTTTCATCGAGGGCCGCGGCGGCGAGGGGGGCGCCAGCCCAGGCTGAGGCCACGGTCTCAGCCGGCCCCGGGCTCCCGGTCGGGGTCGTTCCGCGCCACTTCCCTGAGCTGCTCCTCGCTCAGGTATTCCTTGATGAAGTCGATCCGGGCCTCGAAGCGCGCCCGCTGGATCGGCTCGGTCTCCGGCAGCTCCAGGCCCCGGGACAGGAAACCGATGGCCCGCACCAGATCCCCGATCATGATGTTGTACTCGGACAGATAGTAGTGGGCCTCGGCGGTCTCGCCGGCGGCCACGGCGGCGCGCGCGATGAGCCGTACCTGCTCGGGGGTGGGCGGCGTGTTGTTCAGCAGGTCCAGCAGCATGTCGTGGGCCATGGTGCCCCGGTCGAGCTGCAGCAGCGTCTCCGCATAGCTGATGATCAGCGGCACGTTGCGGGGGAACAGCTCCCTGGCGTTGGCGTAGGTGGACAGCGCCGCCATCTCGTTGTCGTTGGCGAGCTGCGCCTCCGCCAGCCCGATGTGGTAGGCGATGACGTCCTGGTTGGCGTCGATCAGCCGCTCGAAGATCCGCTGGGCCTCGCCCGGCCGGTCCATGCGCAGCAGCACGACGGCCTCGCCGTACAGGGCGGCATCCCCCGGCGGCGCCGATTCGCGGAAGTAGGTCAGGGCATTCGCGGGCGAGGTGCGCCCCTGCCCGATGATCCGCGCCTTGGCCAGGCCGTAGCCGGTCGTCTCGTCGACGTCGGCGACGGGCAGGCTGGCCGCCCGCGAGCGGGTCTCCGCTATCCGGTTGCTGGATACCGGGTGGGTGCGCAGGAACTCCGGCACGCTGCTCGCGAAGGGTCCCGCCCGCCGGCCGATGGTGGCGAAGAAGTCCGGCATGCCCTGGGGGTCGAAGCCGGCGGCGGCCATGATGGCCACGCCGACACGGTCCGCCTCGTACTCGTTGCGCCGCGTGAAGTTGATCCGGTTCTGCACCATCATGCCCTGGGCGCCCATGATGGCGCCCTGGGTGGCGTCGCTGCCGCCGTCCGCCGCCATGCCGACCAGGATGGCGCCCAGCATCGTCGCCAGCGTGATGATGTTGGCGCGGGAGTTGTTGTAGATGGAACGCGCGATGTGGCGCTGGGTCACGTGGGCGATCTCGTGGGCCAGCACGCCGGCCAGCTCGCTCTCGTTCTCGGTGGCCTCGATCAGTCCGGTGTGCACGCCGATGAATCCGCCGGGCAGGGCGAAGGCGTTGATGCTCGGGTCCTCGACGACGAAGAACTCGAAGCTCTGCTCGCCGTCGTTGGCATGGGCCACCAGCCGGTGCCCCACGGCCTCGATGTACTCGTTGATCAGGGGGTCCTCGACCACCCGGCCCCGGCTCCTCAGCTCGCGCATGATCGCGCGGCCGATGCGGGCCTCCTCGGACTTCGGCAGCATGGCATTGGCCGGGCTGCCGATGTCCGGCAGGTCGCCCGCCGCCAGCAGCGGCCCCCCGCTCGCGAGCATCGCCGCGAGGGGTAGTACCAGCAGCAGTGCGCGGACGGACAGGGAGCGGAGGTCAGCCATGATGGAAGTTAGGACAATGGCCGGCATGGTGCGTTCCCATCATACGCCGACCTTCGCGCGGGGAATGTCAGCAAACGTCAGCTGTGTACCCGCACGGGCGCCGCGGCCTCAGCCCAGCTCCTTCGCGGCTTCCAGCACTTCGTCGGCGTGGCCTTTCACCTTCACCTTGCGCCATTCCCGGCGCAGCTTGCCCTTGTCGTCGATCAGGAAGGTACTGCGCTCGACCCCCATCACCTTGCGCCCGTACATGTTCTTCTCCTTGATCACGTCGAACTGGCGGCAGACGGTCTCGTCCTCGTCGGACAGCAGGTCGAAGGGGAACTCGTGCTTGGCGCGGAATTTCTCGTGGGAGGCGATCGAGTCACGGGAGACGCCCAGGATCACCGTGTTGGCGCGCTTGAATTTACCGTGCAGGTCGCGGAAGTCCTGGCCCTCGGTGGTGCAGCCCGGTGTCGCGTCCTTCGGGTAGAAATACACGACCACGTTCCTGCCGCGCAGGTCCTTCAGCCTGACCGTCTTGTCGCCGGTCGCCGGCAGCTTGAAGTCCTTCACCACCTTGCCGATCTCGGGTGCGCTCATCGTGTGGGTCTCCTCTGGGCGGGGCCGTGCCGCAGTCGGCCGGCGTCAGGCTTTCACCGGTTCGAGTATGGCGTCCAGGTTGTACTGGTCGCACATTTCCATGAATTCTTCGCGCAGCTGCGCGATGTGGATGCGTTCCGGCACGCTCACGTTCATCTGCACCGAATACATGGGCGCACCGGTGTGGGCGGCCGCGTAGCTGCGGGTGCTGAGCTCGGCGATGTCGATGCCCCGGCTCGAGAAGAAGCGCGCGATGTTGAATACCACACCCTGTTGGTCGAGGCAGACCACGTCCACTGCGTACGGCAGGCTGTCGCGTTTCTCCAGCCGTTCCCGGGTCTGGCACAGCGTCGCGGTGATGCCGTGCTGTTTCTCCAGCTTGCCGAGTTCGGTCTCCAGCCGGTTCACCGTGTGCCAGTTGCCCGACACCAGCAGCAGCATCGCGAACTCCTGACCCAGCGTGCTCATGCGGCTCTCGACGATGTTGCCGCCGCACTCCAGGATGGTCTCGGTCAGATCCTGGACCACGCCGGTCCGGTCATTACCGATGGCTGAAATAACAATAAGTTGAGACATGTTTTGCGAGTAGATTATACGTCTGGCGGGGCTTGCCGGTGGCCGCAGTGTACTGTGATTGCAGCGGCGTGCAAGCAATTGATTTGCCGCGGACTCTTGCCGCGGGAAGGGCCCGGCCAGTACCATCGCCGCCTCGTTCATCCGGAGTAACCCATGATCCAGGGCAGCCTGGTCGCGCTCGCGACCCCGTTCACCGATGCCGACGAGGTCGACTACGAGGCGCTCGAGCGCCTGATCGACTTCCACTGCGAGGCGGGGACCGACGGCCTGGTGATTGCCGGCACGACGGGCGAGTCGGCCACGCTTCTGAAGGAGGAGCATGCCGAGCTGGTGCGCCGCTCCGTGGAGCTCGCGGACGGACGCATCCACATCCTGGCCGGTACCGGCTCCAACTCCACCCGCCAGACCCTCTCGCTCTCGCAGGCGGTCGACGGCGCCGGTATCGACGGCTTCCTGATGGTCGCCCCCTATTACAACAAGCCCACCCAGGAGGGAATGTACCGCCACTTCACCACGGTGGCGGATGCGGTGAGCAAGCCGGTGATGCTCTACAACGTGCCGGGCCGGACCGCGTCGGACCTGCTGCCGGAGACGGTGGCCAGGCTGGCGGCCCACGAGCGCATCTTCGGCATCAAGGACGCCACCGGCGACGTACGCCGGCTGGAGGCGATGCAGGCGGTCTGTCCCGCGGATTTCCGCTATTTCAGCGGAGACGATTTCACCAGCGCGGACTTCCTGCTGGCCGGCGGCCACGGCGTGGTGTCCGTGACGGCCAACGTGTTGCCGGCGCTGATGGCACAGATGTGCCGGGCCGCGGCGGCGGGCGACGAGGCGAACGTGCGTGCCGTCGACGCGCGCCTGCAGCCGGTGAACAAGGCCATGTTCCTGGAGTCGAACCCTATCCCGGTCAAATGGGCCCTGCACCGCATGGGCTACATGGGCACGGGCATCAGATTGCCGCTCACGCCCTTGGACGCCCGCTTCCGTGGCGACGTGGACGAGGCACTGGTCGGCGCCGGCATCGTATTGAGCGCGGAGAACCCTGCATGAGACATCTCTTCCTCTGGCCTGCGGCTGCACTGCTGCTGAGCGGCTGCTTCGGTTTCGGGCTCGGCGGTGGTGGCTGCACCGGGGCCAAGCCGTACCAGGAGAGCCGGCTCACGGAGCCGGTGCGGGTGCCGGCCGGCATGAGCGGCCTGGACGAGGGCCGGGACCTGGCGGTGCCGGTGGCCTCGACCCCGCCGGGTGCGGCGGAGGGCCGCTGCCTGGAGGAGCCGCCGCCGTTCTCCGACCGCATGGCCGAGATCCGCGACGACGCCGAGGAAGATTGAACTGGCGGGGCCGCTGGAGTAATCTGCGCGCCCGCTTCGACGCGGGTCGAGAATTCCGGAGAGGTGGCCGAGTGGTCGAAGGCGCATGATTGGAATTCATGTATAGGGTAACCCCCTATCGAGGGTTCGAATCCCTCCCTCTCCGCCAAAATCAAGAAAAGGGCCCTCGTGGCCCTTTTTTTGATTTTTTGCGAACCGGGGTTCGAACCCTCGATATCGGACGATCGGGTTCGAGCCGAGGCCGGCGTAGCGGGCCGACAGACGGCGAGCACGGCGAGCCGCCCGCAGGGTGAGCCTGCGCAGCAGGCGAATCAATCCCTCCCTCTGCGCTTTGTGGATTTCTCCCCCTGAGTCCGTCAACGCGGACTCTGTTATCGTGGTATCCGACCCCACCGGATGCAGTCGTGGTGGCTATGGAGAGCCTGAAGAAGCGCGCGCGGCGCGAGTCGCGCCTGAAACCGCAGCCGACGGGAGTGCCGGTTGCCAACCGCACGGGGGTGCCGTGAATTCGCGATCGAGTACGGCGTTCGCGCTTCTGGGCGCGGCGCTGGTCGCGATCAGCTACGGTCTGGCGCGCTTCGCCTTCGGACTGTTCGTTCCTCCGATCCGCGCCGAACTGTCGCTCACGCCCTACATGATCGGCATCATCGGCGCGCTGCCGCTGATCAGCTTCCTGCTGGCCACGCTCGCCGCGCCTTTCATCGCCAACCGTCTCGGGGCGCGCCATACCGCGGTGCTGTCGGGCCTGTTCGGCGTCGGCGGGCTGACGCTGATCAGCCTGGCGTCCGGGCCGGCCTCGCTGGGCGGCGGTGTGTTCGCCTGCGGTATCTGCACCGGGCTGATGATGCCGGCGCTCACCGCTGCCATGCGGGCAGTGGTCAGGCGCAGGCAGCACGGGCGCGTCAGCGCGGTCATGAACGCGGGCACCAGCGTCGGCGTGGCGGTCGCCGTGCCGGCGGTACTGTTCATGGCCGGGGCCTGGCGTTTTGCCTACGCCACCTTCGCCGTCCTCGCCGCCGCAGGCGTCTTTGCCGCGTGGCGCTTCATCCCCGCCGCATCGCCCATCGTGCCGTCCAACGCCGCGCCGCCTCCGCCCATCAGCAAGCTGCAGTGGTCACGTCTGTTCGAGCTCTCCGTGTTTGCATTCGTCATGGGATTCATCGCGTCGGCGTACTGGATCTTCGCACCCGACCTGGTGGTCACCCTCGGCGCGCTGCCGCCCGGCGCAGCCGGATGGCTGTGGCTCGCGGTCGGCGTGGCGGGCCTCGGCGGCGCGGCGGTCGCCGACCTGGCCGACCGCAACAATCCGCCGATCACCCACGCATTGATGCTGATGATGCTGTCGGCGAGCCTCGCGCTGCTCGCCGCCAGTCCCGGCAGCGTGCTGCTAGCGACGTTTTCGGCGCTGGTCTTCGGCCTGGCCTACATGAGCCTGACGGGCCTGTACCTCATGACCGGCATACGCGTGTTGCCGGGTCGGCTGGCCATGGGGCCGGTGCTGCCGTTCATTGCGGTTGCGCTCGGGCAGGCGTCCGGCTCGCCCGTGGTCGGCGCGCTGGTGGCCGACATCGGCTATGCCGATGCGTTTGCCGTGCTGGCGGCAATCGGTATAACCGTGGCCATCCTGTCGCCATTCTATCCGGGCTACATCGAGCCCGAGCCGGACGAGGACGCCGAGGAGCAGGACACCGGGCTGCAGGCGGCGTACGACCAGCAGCTGCAGGACGAGAAGGGCGAGCCGTTCAGATACGGCGCGGAATCCGCCAGAGACCGGTAAAGGAGGGCCGCAATGGCCCTCCCGACGGATGCCGGGCGAGAGCGTTCGATCTAGCTGCGCCGGTCCGCCCGCCGCTCCAGCCGGTCGCCCTTGCGGTCCAGGCCCCGGTCGATGCGGTCGCCTTTATGGTCCAGCCGCCGGTCGACCCGGTCGCCCTTGCGGTCGAACCGCCGCTCGACCCGGTCGCCTTTGCGGTCCAGATGGCGGGCCGCGCCTTCGCGTCCGTTGGCCTCCGCCCGTTCGGATGCACGGTCCAGCCGCCGGTCCGCCCGGTCGCCCCGGTTGTCGAGCCGTCCGTCGATGCGGTCGCCCCTGCGGTCGAGCCGTTCCTCGATGCGGTCACCGTGGCGATCGAGGCGGTCGTCCACCCGGTCGCCCGGTTCGGCGAGGGCGGGCCCGGCCGCAAGCAGCGTCGCCGTGGTCAGGGCGGCCGCAGCCAGGGTCGCGGCCATCGTTGCGTGTGTCGTCGAGCGCCTTTTCATCGTGAGTCTCCCTCGAGTTGTTGGCAGGAGGGAATCCAACGCTCCGGGACGCTCCGGGTTGACAGCCAAGCGCGGGAGCCGCGCCCGTTTGACATAACCGGGATTCGTCAGCCGGCCGCAGTGCGGTCGTACGATTGCCGCAGCACTTCGTCCTCGACGGCCCACAGGCGGTCCTGACCCCAGACGGCGGCATCGCCCGCGCGGAAGCCGGGCACGCCCCACAGTCCGAGCCCGAGCAACTCCTCCTGGTTCGCCTCGGCGACGGGGCGCCAGTCGTCGCTGCCGAGGTGCCGGCGCGCCGCCTGCCAGTCCAGCCCGGCGTCCGCGACGATCCGCGCGAGGCCCCGGTTCGTGCCCGCATCGATGCCGCGGGACCATACGCCGCGCATGAAGGCGAGGCAGTACTCGTAGCCCCGCCCCTCCCCGATGGCCCACGGCAGCAGGGAGTAGCCCCGTTCCACGGGTTCGCCCAGGGGATCCGCGATGCGGCCGAACGGCACTCCCAGACGCCGAGCTTCCCGGGCGACGTCGGTGACGATATAGCGGCTCTTCATCTTCGGCACCGGCAGGCCGCGCATGCGCATCGGCAGCACGTAACGCAGCTCCAGCCGGGCGCCGCAGGCGTCGGCGAGGGCCCTGACCCGTTCTGCGGCGATGTAGGTATACGGACTGCGGAAAGACAGGAACCAGTGGATGTCCGGCGGGCGCCCGGACGCGGGCGGTGATGCCGCGGAGGAGGGTACGGCCGGCGGCGCGAACAGCGGTCCGGCCGGTGCGCCGGGGCGTCGGACTCCCAAGTCGGCCAGCCGTGACTCGAGGTAGTGGAGCCGGTCCAGGCCCCAGTACCATTCGCCCCCGTAATGCAGCATCGCGCCGAGATAATGGCCCAGTCGTTCGCGGCGCGCGTCGCCGCCGCCGCGGGCGCGGGCGAGCAGCTGCCGGACCGCAGGATCCTCGCCATCCGGATTCAGTCCGGTCCGGGCTGCGAGGCGGGCTGCATCGATGCGGGACCACTCGACCAGTCGCTCCCGCTCCGGTGCGGCCCAGTCCGGCGGCGGGCCGACGAGCCAGATCCTCAGGTCCACATCGTAGCGTTCGACGAAGGCGGGTAGCGCCGGCGCCAGCAGGCGCGAGAAGGGGTCGTCCGGCTGGTGGAAATACTCGACGACGTGGGGCCTGCCTTCCCGGCGCCGCCGGCGTTCCACCCTGTCGCGGGTCCTGCGCAGACGCGCCTCGCCGAGGAACGACTCGGTCAGATGCGAGACGATTGTCGTCTTCAGTGACATGGAGGCTCCCGGCGCTGATCGCCCCGCAATGGTAGAGCAAGCGCGGGATGGCGACCATTGTGTGAACCGGGTCGGATCGCGGGCCGGTGCCCTGAGCTAGACTGCGCGCCATGTCAGGGAGCTCCGCCATCGATGTCGGGACGGGCACACAGGCCGGCCGGGTTACTCCCTTCGTCCTCGGCCGCCAGCCCATCCTGGACCGCGCCGGCAACACGGTGGCCTACGAGCTCCTGTTCCGCTCACCGGACGGCGGCGCCTTCCCCGGCGACCGCCCGGCAACCGCGAGCGTGATTACCCATGCTTTCTCCGAGCTGGGCCTGGAGGCCGTGCTCGGCGCTTGCCGTGGCTACGTCAATTTCGACGCGGAGAGCCTGTGCTCGGAGCTGCCGGAGGCGCTGCCGCCGGACCGCATCCGGCTGGAGATCCTGGAGAGCGTGACGATCACGCCGGAGCTGGTCCGCCGCTGTACCGACCTGTACCGGCAGGGTTTCCGCTTCGCCCTGGACGACGTCACCGGGCTCGACGATTCCCACGAGGACATCCTGCCGCTGGTCGACGTGATCAAGGTGGACCTGCACGCGGTGCATCCGGAGGCGCTGGGCGACCTGGTGCGCGCGGTCCAGCGGCCCGGTATGCAGCTGCTCGCCGAGAAGGTGGATTCACCCGAGCAGGCGGCGCGGTGCAAGCGGCTCGGATTCGACCTGTTCCAGGGTTTCTTCTTCGCGCGGCCGGTGCTCCTGGAGGGCCGCTCGGCCGACCCGTCCCGCCAGGACCTGATCCGCCTGCTGCAGCAGATCCTCGGCGATACCGAGATCGGGGAGATCGAGCAGAGCGTAAAGCGACTGCCGGAGCTCGGCTACAAGCTGATACGCCTGGTGAACTCTTCCGGCATGGGGCTGCGCCACCGGGTGGAAAGCCTCTCCCACGCCCTGGTGCTGCTCGGCCGGCGGCGGCTGCAGCGATGGCTCCAGGTGATGCTGTTCGCCCAGGACGGCCGGGCTGATTTTCCGAGCCCGCTCCTGACCCTCGCCGCGACGCGGGGCCGCCTCATGGAGCTGATGGCGGCGGAGTTCTCCTCGGAAGCGGCCTACGCCGACCGGGCTTTCATGACCGGGATTCTGTCGCTTCTGGACACGCTGATCGGCGCGCCGCTGGCCGATATCCTGGCACCGCTGCCGCTGCAGGACGACGTGCGCGATGCGTTGCTCTGGCGCAGCGGCGATCTCGGCCTGCAGCTGTCGGTCACGGAGGCGCTCGAAGGGGACGACCCCGCCGAGGTGATCCGGCTGACACAGGAGTGCGAGGGCCTGGACGTCACCATGCTGGCGGGTCTGCAGGTAGAGGCGATGCGCTGGGCCGGCGACGTCGGGCGGGCGGACGGCTGAATCCGCACCGCTGCCGCGGACTCTGTTACGCTGGCAGCATCGGCTGCAGACGACCCCAGGAGTGTAACTGTGCAGACGCCACCGGAAATCCATTTCCACGACATGGACCGCTCGGAATCGGTTGAACAGGCCGTCAGGGAACGCGCGGCCAAGCTCGAGAAATTCTACGACCGCATCACCAGCTGCCACGTCTACGTGCATGCCGTGCAGCGCAACCAGCGCCAGGGAAACCACTACGAGGTGAGGCTGGAGGTGCGGGTCCCCGGCACGGAGCTGGCGGTCAGCAACCAGCCCGGCGACCGCCGTGCCCACCAGGACGTCTACGTGGCGGTGCGCGACGCCTTCGACGCCATGGAGCGCCAGCTGAAGGCCTGGAAGGAAAAGGTGTCCGCCACCGGCTGAGGCGGGAACGCGTGCGGCGACGGGGGATGATTCCTCGCCGCATCACTGAGATAATGACCACTGGTCCGCGTCGGTTGCCCCGCGACGGTCAGCCGTGAACCCCGTCAGGCCCGGAAGGGAGCAGCGGCAGCGGTGACACCGGGTGCCGGGGACGAGCTGGCGCGGGCCTCTTCATTCTCTGTAGGAGGGCCTTCAGGCTCTGTAGGAGGGCCTTCAGGCCCGATCGTGTAGCAGGGCTCCGCGTCCCCGGTCTTTTCGATGAGCTATCTCGTACTAGCACGCAAGTGGCGGCCCCGGGCCTTCGGAGACATGGTCGGTCAGCAGCACGTGCTGCAGGCGCTGACGAACGCGCTCGCGAGCGGCCGCCTTCACCATGCCTACCTGTTCGCCGGCACCCGGGGCGTCGGCAAGACCACCATCGCCCGCATCCTCGCGAAAGCGCTCAACTGCGAGCAGGGTGTCGGTCCCGACCCCTGCGGCGAATGCAGCGCCTGCGCCGAGATCGACCAGGGCCGATTCGTGGACCTGATCGAGGTGGACGCCGCCTCCCGCACGAAAGTGGACGACACCCGCGACCTGCTGGACAACGTGCAGTACGCGCCGGCGCGGGGGCGCTACAAGGTGTACCTCATCGACGAGGTGCACATGCTCTCCATGCATTCCTTCAATGCGTTGCTGAAGACGCTGGAGGAGCCGCCGCCCCACGTGAAGTTCCTCCTGGCTACCACCGACCCGCAGAAGCTGCCGGTGACGGTGCTCTCCCGCTGCCTGCAGTTCAACCTGAAGCGCCTCACGCCGCAGATGATCGGCGAGCATCTGACCCGGATCTGCGCGGCCGAGGAAGTGGAGGGGGAGCCGGAGGCGCTCGCCCTGATCGCCCGCGCCGCAGAGGGCAGCGTGCGGGACTCGCTGAGCCTGCTCGACCAGGCCATCGCCTACGGCGGCGGCGCGGTGCGGGAGGACGAGACCCGCGCGATGCTCGGCACGGTGGACCGCCAGCACGTGACCGGCCTGCTCGATTCCCTGGCCGCGGCCGACGGCTCCGGCCTGCTCGCCACGGTGGCCGCCATCGACGAACAGTTTCCGGACTATGCCCGGCTGCTGGACGAGATCGCGGCGGCCCTGCAACGCATCGCCGTCTACCAGGTGGTGGGGGCGACCGACCTGGAGGAAGGCGACGAGGAGATGGTCGCGGCCTACGCCGGCAGGCTCACGCCGGATGACGTGCAGCTGTATTATCAGACCGCCGTCACGGGCCGCCGGGACCTGCCGCTGGCGCCGGACCCGCGTGCGGGCTTCGAGATGACGCTGCTCAGAATGCTCGCCTTCCGGCCGGCCGGTGCCGGCGATCCGGGGGGCGGGGCTGCCCGGACGGCGGGGCGGACCCGCTCGCTGTCGCCGGCGAAAATGGTGACCGAAGAGCCGGCCGCGGCGGGCGCGCCGTCGGAACCCGCCGGAGAAACGGCGGCCGCCCCGGCGGAGAACCCGGGCGCGACCCCGGCGGCTGCGGCGGGCCCGCGGCACACGGAATTCTGGTCGACGCCGGACTGGCACCGGCTGGCGGGGCAGCTGGATATCTCCGGCTCGGTGCGGCTGCTGGCGGCCAACTGCGCGTTCGTGGAGCGGACGGGCAACGGCGTGCAGCTGCAGCTGGACGAGCGCAGCGAGTCCCTGCTGACCGAAGCGCGTCGCCGCACCCTCGAACAGGCGCTGGCCGGGTATTTCGGCGAGCCACTGAAGGTGAACATCCGGGTGGGCAACGCCGGGGAGACGCCGGTGCAGCGCGAACGCCGCCTGGAGGCCGAGCGGCTCGAGGCCGCGAAGAAGGGCCTGGAAGAGGATCCGAATGTGCGTATCCTGCAGGACATGTTCGGGGCGGAGCTGCAGCCCGATACGGTGCGGCTGAAAGATCAGGACTGACGGACAGGACAAGCGGAGGCGCGATCAATGAAGGGTGGACTCGGCCAGTTGATGAAGCAGGCCCAGCAGATGCAGGAGAAGATGCAGCAGGCCCAGGAGGAGCTGGCGAGCATCGAGGTGACCGGAGAATCGGGCGCGGGCATGGTGAAGGTCACCATGAACTGCCGGCACGAGGTGCGTCGGGTGGAGATCGACGAGGAGCTCATCGGCGACGACCGGGAGATGCTGGAGGATCTCGTAGCTGCGGCCATGAACGATGCCATCCGGCGGGTGGAGGAGACCACCCGGGAGAAGATGTCCGGTCTGACGTCGGGCATGGGCCTGCCGCCCGGGATGAAGCTGCCCTTCGGCTGATCAGGCAATGGTCTACTCGCCGCTGCTGGTCCAGCTGATAGAGACGCTGCGCTGCCTGCCCGGCGTCGGGCAGAAGTCCGCCCAGCGCATGGCCTTCCACCTGCTGGAGCGCGACCCGGACGGTGCCACGCGGCTGTCCGCGGCGCTCGCGGAGGCGGTGGCCGGCATTGGCAAGTGCGAGCGCTGCCGCATGTTCTCGGAGGAGACTGTCTGCCCTGTCTGCAGGGATGCCTCCCGGGATGCGAGCCAGCTGTGCATCGTGGAGACGCCGGCCGACGTGATGGCCGTCGAGGACCACACCGGCTACCGGGGGCGCTATTTCGTGCTGCTGGGCCATCTCTCGCCCCTGGACGGCATCGGACCCGAGGAGCTCGGCCTGGGCCGCCTCGAGTCTCTGCTCGAGGAAGGGGAGGTGGAGGAGGTCATCATCGCCACCAACCCGACGGTGGAGGGGGACGCGACGGCCCATTACGTGGCCGAACTCGCGGCGCGCCGCGGCATCGGCGCGAGCCGCATCGCCCACGGTGTGCCCATCGGCGGCGAGCTCGAGTACGTGGACGGCGGTACCCTGTCCCATGCCTTCGCAGGCCGGCGCTCCATCGGAGCGTGAGCGCCATCCGCCGCGAGAGAAACAGGAGGTGGAGATGAGCGACGACAAGAGAGACCCGGACTGCCTGTTCTGCAAGATCGTCGCCGGGGAGATCCCGGCGGACCAGGTCTACGAGTCGGAGCACGTAATCGGTTTCCGGGACATCAATCCCCAGGCGCCGACCCACGTGCTTTTCATCCCGAAGGAGCACATCCCGACCATCAACGACATCGACTCGGCTCACCACGCCCTGGTCGGCGAACTCTTCGCTGCCGCGAAATCCGTGGCGGCGGACGAGGGTCACGCCGACGACGGCTACCGGGTGGTCATGAACTGCGGGGAGGGCGCCGGGCAGAGCGTCTTCCACATCCATCTGCACCTGCTCGCCGGCCGACGGCTCGGCTGGCCGCCGGGCTGAGTCGGCTCACCAGTCCTCCCGGCGGAGCTGGCGCGTGAGGTTCAGCAGCCGCCGATAGCTCGTGTAGCGCCGTTCGCTGATCCGGTCCGCCTCGACGGCCTCGCGCACGGCGCAGCCCGGCTCGGATCGGTGCAGGCAGTCGTTGAACCGGCAGCTTGCCGAAGCTTCGCGGATCTCCCGGAACCCGGCGCCCACGTCCACGTCGGCGGCGATATACGGCGCGAAGTCCCGCACTCCCGGCGAGTCGATCAGCCGGCCGCCGCGGGGCAGGGCGATCATCTCTGCGGCCACCGTCGTGTGACGGCCCTCCCGCGTCGCCGCGGAGACTGCCGCGATGCGCTGGCCGGCGCCCGGTACCACCGCGTTGATCAGCGACGACTTGCCGACGCCGGACTGGCCCACCAGCATGCTCACGCGGCCGGCCAGCACTTCCGCGAGGGCATCGATGCCGGCCCCGGTTTCCGCGGACACTCGCAGGACCGGGTAACCGAGGGACTCGTAGCCGGCGAGTTCCTCCGGGCCGGCGGCGTCGAGGTCGGCCTTGTTGAGGACGACGGCGGCGCGGATACCCATGAGTTCGGCGGCGCAGAGGTAGCGGTCGACGATGAAGAAGTCGGGTTCGGGCAGCACCGCCGCAGTCACCAGGAGCTGGTCGAGGTTCGCCGCGAGCATCTCGGGGCGGCCGCGGCTGTCGATACGGGCCAGCGCGTTGTCCCGGGGCGCCACTGCGGTGACGAGCCAGTCCGCCTCGCCGGCAATGGGCGCCGCCGCCACCCGGTCGCCGCAGACGACCCGCAGCCTCTTGCCCTTGGTGCGCGCCGGCAGGCGCCGCCCGTCGGCCGCTTCCAGCTCCAGGCGGTGGCCCCGGGCGGCGGTGACGGTGAGCAATTCGCCGTCGTGGGGCTGCCTGTCCCGCTTCCTCGCCATGGCCGAAGTATAGGCGCCCCGGCCCGGCGGCGTGCGGCCCTCTGCTACACTGCCCGCCAGTTTTCCGGGATGACGGACCTAATGACGGACGCGAACATGGCAGGGAAGGATCGCGGCAACCTGATCTGGATCGATCTGGAGATGACGGGACTCGATACGGTGAACGACCAGATCATCGAGATCGCCACCATCGTCACCGATGCGGACCTGAACGAGGTCGCGGAAGGGCCGGTGCTGGCCATCCACCAGCCGGAGGAGGTGATGGCCCGGATGGACGAGTGGAACCGCACCCAGCACGGCGCCTCGGGGCTCACGGCGCGGGTGGCCGAGAGCCGGGTGACCGAGACCCAGGCGGAGCAGGCGACGCTTGCCTTCCTGCGCCAGTACGTCGAGCCGGGAAGCTCGCCGATGTGCGGCAACAGTATCTGCCAGGACAGGCGCTTCCTGGCCCGGTGCATGCCCGGCCTGGAGGCGTTCTTCCACTACCGTAACCTGGACGTGAGCACGCTGAAGATACTGGCCAGCCTGTGGGCTCCGCCGGTGGCCGCGGACTTCCGCAAGGAGTCGAGTCACCGGGCGCTGGACGACATCCGGGATTCCATCGCCGAGCTGCGTCACTACCGGGAGCATCTGTTCTCCGTGGCGGCGATGCAGACCGGCTGACCCCGGGTGACTGCGACCGTGACCGCGCAGCCGCCGTTCTCGCCCGCGGCCGAGCGTAACCGCCGGCCAATCCTGACCGCACTTCGCCGGCATCTCGCGCCGGGTCAGCGGGTGCTGGAGATCGGCGCCGGCACCGGCCAGCATGCGCGCTTCTTCGCCGCGGAGCTGCCGCGCATCGAATGGCAGGCGAGCGATGTCGAGGCCAACCTGCCCGGACTCGCGGCCGGACTGGCGGCACCCGACGCGCCGGCCATGCCGGCACCCCTCGTGCTGGACGTGCTGCGGGAGCAGTGGCCGGCCGGACGCTACGACGCGGTCTACTCGGCGAACACCGCCCACATCATGAGCTGGGCCGCTGTCTGCGCCATGCTGGAGGGCGCCGCCCGGGTGCTGGAGCCCGGCGGTTTGCTGCTGATCTACGGTCCCTTCTCCAGGGGGGGCGAACAGACCAGCGAGAGCAACTGCCGGTTCGACCGCCAGCTGCGCAGCCGGGACGCCGCCATGGGCATCCGGGATCTCCAGGACATGGACCTGGAGGCCGCCGGTCACGGCCTGGAGCGTGAGGCCGAGTATGCGATGCCGGCCAACAACCTGCTGCTGGTCTGGCGTCGGACAAGCGCCGATTGACGGGCGCGGGACGGCTGGCACCGCGCGGGAGCTTGCATTATAGTCGTTGCTGATGCGTCCTCTCGGACGCAATTCAATATGGGTTTCAGGAACTTGAAGACAATCCTTCACATCACACCTTATTTCGCGGCGCTGCTCCTGGCGGTGCTGAGTCAGGCGGCCGTGGCGGAGACCCGCTACGTGTCGGACCAGTTCGAGATCACCCTGCGGACCGGGCCGAGCACCGCAAACCAGATCGTCCGCATGCTGCCGAGCGGCGCCCAGCTGGAGACGCTGGAGGAAGACGCGGCCAGCGGCTATACCCGCGTGCGCACCCTCGGCGGCACCGAAGGCTGGGTGCTCACCCGCTACCTCATGGCGGAGCCGGCGGCCCGGGACCAGCTCGCCGACATGCGCCAGCGCCTGGAGACCATCCGCAACCAGAGCGGGGATCTCGGCGCGCAGCTCGACGACCTGACCCGCGCAAAGCAGGAGGCAGAGGCACGCATCCGCACGCTGGAGGCCGAGAACAAGCAGCTGGAGGCGGAACTCGCGGAGATCCGGCGCACGGCGGCCAATGTGCTCGCCATCAACGCGGAGAACAATGCCCTGCGCGAACAGCTCTCCACGGCCGAGGTGCAGATCGCCGCCCTGCAGCAGGAGAACGGCCAGCTCGCGAGCCGGCGCAACCGGGACTGGTTCATCGCGGGTGCCGCCGTGCTGCTGGCCGGCGTACTGGTGGGCATCATCGTGCCCAGGATCCGCTGGCGCAAGCGCTCGCGCTGGAGCGACAGTTTCTGAGGGACGAGCCGGCAGGCGTCAGACTTTCTCGCCGGCCAGGAACAGCCAGGTCTCGATCACCGTATCCGGGTTCAGCGACATGCTCTCGATCCCCTGATCGAGCAGCCAGTGCGCCAGGTCGGGGTGACCCGAAGGTCCCTGTCCGCAGATGCCCACGTACTTGCCCTGACGCCGGCAGGCCTCGATGGTCATGGCCAGCATCGCCTTCACGGCGTCGTCGCGCTCGTCGAAGACGTCCGCCACCAGCGCGGAGTCCCGGTCCAGCCCGAGCGTGAGCTGGGTCATGTCGTTGGAGCCGATGGACATGCCGTCGAAGTGCTCCAGGTAGCGGTCGGCCAGCACCGCATTGGTGGGCAGCTCCGACATCATGATGACCTTCAGGCCGTTCTCGCCGCGGGCCAGTCCGTTCTGCGCCAGCAGCTCGACCACCTGACGGCCCTGTTCCACGGTGCGCACGAACGGCACCATGATCTGCACGTTGGTGAGGCCCATGTCGTCGCGCACGCGCTTCAGCGCGCGGCATTCCAGCTCGAAGCAAGGCTGGTACTCCGGGTCCACGTAACGGGCGGCCCCCCGGAAGCCGAGCATTGGGTTCTCCTCGCGGGGCTCGTAGGCCTCGCCGCCGATCAGGTTGGCGTACTCGTTGGTCTTGAAGTCCGACAGGCGCACGATGACCGGCTGCGGGTCGAAGGCGGCGGCGATGGTGCCGATGCCCTCGGCCAGCTTCTCCACGAAGAATTCCACCGGCTCGCCGTAACCGGCCATCTGTTCCTCGACGGCCTCCCGCGTGTCGGCGTCCAGGCGGTCGAATTCGAGCAGGGCCCGGGGGTGGACGCCGATCATGCGGTTGATGATGAACTCCAGCCGCGCGAGACCGACTCCATGATTCGGGATGCCGGCGAAGTCGAAGGCGCGGTCCGGGTTGCCCACGTTCATCATGATCTTCACCGGGATGTCGGGCAGCGAGTCGAGTTCGATCTTCTTCTTCTCGAATTCGAGCTTCCCCTCGTAGACGTAGCCCTCGTCGCCCTCGGCGCAGGACACGGTCACCTCGTGGCCATCGTCGATCTTCTCGGTGGCGTCGCCGCAGCCGACCACGGCCGGTATGCCGAGCTCGCGCGCGATGATGGCGGCGTGACAGGTGCGCCCGCCCCGGTTGGTGACGATGGCGGCCGCCCGCTTCATGACGGGCTCCCAGTCGGGATCGGTCATGTCGGCGATCAGCACGTCGCCGTTCTGCACCCGGGTCATCTCCTCGATGCTGCGGATGACCTTGGCCGGGCCCACGCCGATCTTCTGGCCGATGCTGCGGCCCCGGCTGAGCACGTCCGAGCGGCCCTTCAGCGAGAAGCGCTGCAGGGTGCGCCCGCTGCGGCTCTGCACGGTCTCAGGCCGGGCCTGCAGGATGTAGATTCTGCCGTCCTCGCCGTCCTTGCCCCACTCGATGTCCATCGGGCGCCCGTAATGCTCCTCGATGGTGACCGCCTGTTTCGCCAGCTCGATGATGTCCTCGTCGCTCAGGCAGAAGCGGTGGGAGTCCGTCTCGTCCACGTCCACCGTCTCCACCGTGTGGCCGGGCGTCGGATTCTTGCTGTAGACCATCTTGATGGCCTTGCTGCCGAGGTTGCGGCGCAGTATCGGCTCGTGGCCTTCGGCCAGCCCCTTCTTGTAGACGTAGAACTCGTCCGGGTTCACCGCGCCCTGCACCACGGTCTCGCCGAGCCCGTACGAGGCGGTGATGAACACGGCGCCGCGGAAGCCCGACTCGGTGTCCAGCGTGAACATCACGCCGGCGGTGCCGACGTCGCTGCGCACCATGTGCTGGATGCCGGCCGACAGCGCCACCAGAGAATGATCGAAGCCGTGATGCACCCGGTAGGCGATGGCCCGGTCGTTGAACAGCGAGGCGAAGACCTTGTGGATGGCCTCGATCAGCCGGTCCAGCCCCTGCACGTTCAGGAAGGTCTCCTGCTGGCCCGCAAAGGAGGCGTCGGGCAGGTCTTCGGCGGTGGCCGACGAGCGTACCGCCACGGCGATGTCCTCGCCGCCGGTCATCTCCTGCCAGGCCGTGGTGATGTCTTCGCGCAGCCGCGGCGGCAGGGGGGTATCCATGATCCACTGGCGGATCTCGCTGCCGGCGGCGGTGAGGTCCTTGATGTCGTCGACGTCCAGCGTGTCTAGGCGCCGGTTGATGCGGTCGGCGAGTCCTTCGTGGCGGAGGAAGTCCCGGTAGGCCTCTGCGGTGGTGGCGAAGCCGCCGGGGACGGTGACGCCGGCGGCGGCGAGGTTGGCTATCATCTCCCCGAGGGATGCGTTCTTGCCGCCCACCCGGTCCACGTCGCCCATGCCCAATGCATCGAGCGGAACTACATAAGGCTCCAAAGCCGACTCCCTTGTGTTATCGACCCGAACGTGCACAATCCAACGACCCTCGCGTTGAGTCTCGCGTCGCGGATCGAACCATGGGCCAAAGAACCGTCTTTTTTCTGTCCGACCAAACCGGTGTCACGGCCGAGACGCTGGGCCACAGTCTGCTCACCCAATTCGACAGCAAGGATTTCCGGCAGGTGACTTTGCCATTTATCGACAATGATGACAAGGCACTGGCTGCGCTGAAAAAAATCAACGACGCGGCGCGCCGGGAGGGCATCCGTCCGATCGTCTTCAGCACACTTGTTCACGATGATCTTCGCCGCATCATACAGGGTTCGGAGGGGCTTTATCTCGATATTTTCGACGCCTTCCTCGGTGAACTCGAGGAGGAACTGGAACAGGAGTCCTCGCATTCGGCGGGCAAGGCCCACGGCGTCTCCGACCCCAACGTCTACATGAAGCGCATCGAAGCCACCAACTTCGCCCTGGCCAACGACGACGGCGCGACGGTGCGCAATTACGAACAGGCCGACGTGATCCTGCTCGGCGTCTCCCGCTCGGGCAAGACGCCCACCTGCCTGTATCTCGCGCTCCAGTACGGCGTCTACGCCGCCAACTTCCCGCTGACCGAGGAGGAGTTCGAGAGCGGCGAACTGCCCGGCCTCCTGATGAAGCACCGCCACAAGCTGTTCGGCCTGACCATCGCGCCGGCGCGGCTGCAGCAGATCCGCCGCGAGCGCCGCTCGAAGGGGCGCTACTCGAGCGCCCAGCAGGTGCGCTACGAGCTGCGCGAGGCCGAGAAGCTGTTCCGCCGCTATGACATCCCCTACATCGACACCACGGAATTCTCCATCGAGGAGATCTCCAGCCGCATCCTCGACAGCACCGGTCTGGAACGCCGCACACGTCCCTAGATCATGGCCTCGGCAACACGTAAACCTTGATTTTCGCGGCGATTTCTGGGCGCGCGGGGCGGCGCCGGCCGTGTGCTATATTCCGCCCATGATCGCCGACAGCCTCATCCTGCCGCAGACCGTCGTGCGCCCGCGCAGCTTCGCCGGGCTGATGACCCTGTACGAGAGCAACTACCTGCGGCTGCTGCGCATGGCGCCCGGTCTGCGCGACATGCGCGGCGAGCATGTCTCGCGGGTGGACGGCGACTGCGACCTGCATCTGAGCGTACTGGAACGCACGCCCTATACCTCCACCCTCGCCATGACCTACCGCTTCGAGGAGGCGGGCGGCATCGTGGCCGACCCGGATCTCACGGTAAGGGTGTATTTCGACGGCGGCCTGGCGGAGGCGATGCGCCTCAACCGCGAGCATCATCACGAACTGTTCCGCCGGCTGGCCAGCGAGTTCCGGAGCGAGCTGGACAGCCGCTGGGCCCGCAACGTCATGCTCAACAAGTGGCTGGAGTACTGCCTGGACCGCAGCCACGCATTCCCCGCGGCGGTCCGTCCGCCGGGCTGAGCCGCCATTCCCTCTGCCCGCGGCGGCCCGCCGCCGAAAGTGTCGATCCGGTCATGGAACGGCAGGCGCGGAGCTGCCAGCATTCGCCCATCTGAACGGTCCCCCGCTGGCGGACGGCGCGGGTGCCGATTATGTCAAGGGCACGCCGATGGCAGCACTGGCACAACTCTTCGGTTCTCCGGACCCCCAGGTCGAGCAGGACGACGACAAGCTGCTGCACCTGTACTGGAACCGGGCGGAGCTGAAGAAGGAATACTCCCGGCTGCGCAAGGAGCGCTTCGAGCTGCTGGATCAGCTGAAGGCCCAGGAGGGGCGCAACGCCCGTCTGCAGCAGAAGCTCGACGGCCTGGAGGAACTGCTGGCCGACCGCAGCGCGGCCAGCCGGGCCGTGGTGTTCTACCAGATCCGCGGTGTGTGGAAGCGCTGCCATGCGCGGCTGGAGAAATTCGCCGGCCAGATGACCGCGCAGGTCACGGAGCGCGAGCGCAAGCGCCTGCTGGCCGCGTGGGCATCGGAGCAGACCGCACTGCGGCGCGAGGCGGCCGCACGGCTCGACCGCGTCCGGGCGCGGCGGCGCGAACTCGAGGCAGCGCTCAACGACAGCGACGAGCGTCTGGCCGGCCTGCGGGGGTTCTGGAACTTCTTCCGCCGGCGGGCGATACGCGCCGAGCGCGAGCCGCTGGAGACCGAGCTGCAGGAAGTGTCCGCGCAGGCGGACGAGCTCACACGCGAATACGGCCGGCTGCAGAAGGCCACGCCGCCCGATTACCCCGGATTGTCGGTGCAGGGCAGGCGGCTCGTGAACTGCATGGTGATCGCCCTGGCGGAGTATCTCTACCGGCACTTCTCGGCCTTCGGCTTCACCGAGATGGCCCGTGCGGCCATGGAGCGCACGCCGGGCAGCATCGACTACGGCAGCGACAGGGACTGCGACATGCTGCTAACCCGGCTGAGCGGGCGGCTGAAGGCGCTGGAAGAGGCCGAGGCGGGCGGCGAATTCGCAGCCGAAGTCCGCCGGCGCACCCAGGTGTTGAGCGCCCGCGCCAGTTACGAGCGCCGTGGCGACACCGTGCCCCTGCCGGAGTCGCTGGAGGCGGCTGGCGATTCCGCCGACATCGACGAGCCTGACGTGAACGTGCTCGCCGAAGAGTTCTGGCACGTCACCGACGCGCTGCTGTCCTGAGCGTCGGCCGACTCGCCCCGGACGGTCTCAGGCGGAGGCCGAGGCGTCCGCCCGCGCGTAGTGGCGCACCCGTATCCCCCAGTTCTTCGCCCGGTCCAGGCTCACGTACACCAGCGGCACCAGCAGCAGAGAAGTGACCGTGGAGAAGGCGAGGCCGCCGATGATCGCCCGCGCCATCGGGAAATAGGAGGGTCCGTCGCCGCCCACCTTGGTGGTGGAGATGGCCAGCGGCAGCAGGCCGAGGATGGTGGTTGCGACGGTCATGAGAATCGGCCGCAGCCGGTCCCGCGCGCCTTCCAGCACCGCCTGTTCCCTCGGCATGCCTTCACGGCGCAGGTTGTTGATGTGGTCCACGAGCACGATGCCGTTGTTCACCACGATGCCGATCAGGATCATGATGCCGATCATGGCCATGAAGCTCATGGTGGTGCCGGTGAGGGCGAGGAACCAGATGACGCCCGTGATCGAGTAGATCAGCGAGACCATGATGGAGACCGGGTATAGCACGGACTCGAACAGCGCCGCCATCACGATGAAGATCAGCGCGACGCCCAGCAGGATGTTCTGCAGGAGGAGTTGCCGGGTCTCGTCGCTGCGGTCCACGCCCTCGCCGAAGCTCCAGGCATAGCCCGGGGGATAGTCGATCTGGTCCATGAGCTGCTGAACCACGGGCCGAATCTCCGACATCGAGCTGTCGCCGTCGATGGAGCCGGAGATCTTCACCGAGGTCCGGCGGTCGGTGCGTCGGATCTGACGCGGGCCGCTGCGCTCGTGCAGGTCGGCGACCGCGCCCAGCAGCACCCGCTCGCCCGACGGCGCCATGATGGTGAGGTTGGCCAGTTGTTCCATGGTCTGGCGGTCGTCCTCGCGGAAGGCGAGGCGCACCCCGATCTCGCCGTCCGGCGTACGGAACTCACGCAGCGGCTGGCCGCGCATCGCCACCGCGACCGCCTGGCCCACGGCCCGGCTGGTCAGCCCGATGCGCGCCGCCCGTTCCCGGTCCACCACCACCTGCACCTCCCGCGGGCCCGCGACCAGGTCCGAGGTGAGCCCCTCGAGGCCCTCGACGGTGGACAGTACGCGCCAGGCCTCCCCCGCGAGTTCGGCCAGCCGTTCGGTGGACTCGCCCGTGAGCGTGACGCCGAAGCCCGGGCCGCCGCCCTGCTGCTGCCACTGGAAGTCCGGCTTGCCGATGACGAGCTCGGGCATCTCCTCGAGGATGGTGTCCATTACCTGCCGGGCGTCCATCGTGACGGCGTCGCCCTCGGTCAGCAGGATGCTGGACTGGGCCCGGCCGGTGTCGTAGTAGCTGTAGACCGACTCGATGTCGAGACGATCCGCGTTCTCGAACAGGAACGCCTCCATGCGGTCGACGGCCATCTCTACCCGTTCCACCGGGTAGACGTCGTCGATGTGGTAGATGAGCTCGAGACGCCGTGACGGCTCCTGGGGGAACATGTCCGTCTGCAGCATGCCGAGCCCGATAGGCGCGGCGGGCGAGGCCAGCACGATGACGGCGGCGAACGCCGACCAGCGCGGATGGGCGAGCGTCCAGGCCAGCGCCCGGGTGTAGCGCCCGGCGAGGCCGGCCATGAAGCTGCCCGGTTTCGCCGGCGGCGGCGCCGGTACCCGGCTGGCCAGCAGCGGAATCAGCGTCTGGGAGACGAGCAGCGAGAGCACGATGGCCACCGAGATGGTCACGCCGACGTGCCAGAGGAACACGGTGATGTCGATCTGCTCGCCGAAGACGATCGGCAGGAACACGCAGACCGAGGTGGCGGTGCTGGCGATCACCGCGAGCCCCACCTCCCTCACTCCGGCCAGCGCGGCCCGCTGCGGCTCGCCGGGGTATTTCTGGCGATAACGGAAGATGCTCTCCGTGATTACCACGGAGTTGTCCACCAGCATGCCGACCGCGAGCATGAGCCCCATCAGGGTGAGGATGTTCAGTGTGAGGCCGCTGAAGTACATCACCCCCAGCGTGATGACCAGCGAGACCGGCACCGCCAGCATGACGATGAGCGTGGTGGTGATCTGGCGCAGGAACAGATAGAGCACCAGCACCGCCAGCACGGACCCGATGAGTCCCGCCTGCAGCAGGTTGACCAGTGACGAGCGGACGCTGTCCGCCTTGTTGTCGATGTTGAAGATGCGGATGCCCCGCATCGAGGGCAGCTCGGCGATGCGTTCCAGCTCCTCGTTGACCCGGTCGGCCACCTGCACCATATTCGCGCCGCTGGCCCGGGTGACGCTGAGGCCGACTGCCTCACGACCGTCGAGGTGACGGCCGTAGTCACGCTCCTCGGGCACCAGCCGGATCTCTGCGATGTCCGCCAGGCGCAGGTTACCGCCGGCGACGATCAGGTTGCCGATCTCCGCCAGGCTGCGGAGCTCGCCGTCCGAGCGCAGCGTCCAGCGCTGCTCGCCGCTCTCCAGCCGTCCCGCGCTCACGGAGAAATTGCTGCGCTGCAGGAGGTCGTAGAGCTCGTAGAGGTTGATGCCGTGGGCGGCGACGCGGCCGGAGTCGAGCAGGATGCGCACCTCCGGCGGCTCTACGCCCTGCAGCTCCACCTTCGAGACGCCCTCGATGCGCTCGATACGGCGCTTCAGCACCCGGTCGAGCATCAGGTACTCCTGCGAGAGGTCCCGGTCGGAGGACAGGCGCAGCGTCATGATGGGCTCGTCGTTCAGTGAGCCGCTGTAGACCATGATGCGCTTGAGGTCCGGCGGCAGGTCGTCGCGGATGGCATCCAGCTTCACCCGGGCCTCCACTGCCTCCGTGGCGGCATTGGAGTTGAAGCCGTACTCCATCCAGATCTGCGCGCCGTCGGCGCGGGAGGTGGAATTCATGCGCTTGACGCCGGAGAGGGTGGACAGTGCCGCCTCGGCAGGCCGGGTGATCAGCCGCTCCACCTCTTCCGGCGTGGATCCCTCGTAGGGGATATTGATGAAAAAGCCCGGCCACTCGATATCCGGGAATTGTTCGAGCGGGAGCAGCCGGGACGAAATCAGGCCGATGCCGGCCAGCGCCGCGAAGATCATGGTGACCGTGACCGGCCGGCGCAGTGAGAATTCGGTGTGGCGCATGCCGGGCCCCGCCTCGTCAGGCTCGTTGCGGCGCCGGGGAGGACGCGTCGGCGGCGGGTGCGGGGCGCTCGCCGCGCTCCACCAGGGAATAGACCACCGGGATGACCACCAGGGTGAGCACGGTCGAGGTCATCAGGCCGCCGATCACCGTGATGGCCATGGGCGCGCGGATCTCGGAGCCCTCGCCGAAGCCGAGCGCCATGGGCAGGAGACCGAGGGCCGTGGTCAGCGTGGTCATTAGGATGGGCCGCAGGCGGCTGCGCCCGGCCTCCAGGATGGCTTCGGTCTTCGCGGCACCTGCACGGCGCAGTTGGTTGATGAGATCGATCAGCACGATGGCGTTGTTGACCACGATGCCGGCCAGCATGATCACGCCGATGAACGCCACCACGTTGATGGTGGTGCCGGTGAGGTACAGCGCCAGCACCGCGCCGACCAGGGCCAGCGGTATGGTGAACAGGATCACGAAGGGATGGCGCAGCGACTCGAACTGGGAGGCCATCACCAGGTAGACCAGGAACACGGCCAGCAGCAGGGTGAAGCGCATGGAGGCGAGCGACGCCTCCATCTCCTCGCTCTGGCCGACGATGTCGGTGGTGAGCCCGGCCGGCAGTTGCAGAGAGCGCAGGATGTCCCCCGCGGCGTCCGCGGCCGCACCGAGGTCGCCATAGGCGATATTGGCCGAAATCACGGCGGCGCGCTGCTGGTCCAGGCGCCGGATCTCCGCCGGCCCTTCGGCCAGGACAATCGTGGCGACGTCGTCGAGCGTGACCGGCCGGTCACTGGCCGGATTCACGATGAGTGCGCCCACGTCTTCCAGCGACGCCGCGCTGCGGTCCACGCTGCGCACCATCACGTCGATCTTCTTGTCCTGCCAGCTGTAGCGGGTGGCGAGATTGCCGCGCACGCTGTTCACCACCTGATCGGCGATATCGCGCACGGACAGGCCGAGCTTCGCAGCAAGCTCCTGGTCGAACGCGATCTGGATCTCCGGATTGCCGCCCTCGATGCTCGAGCGGACATCCGCGTAGCGCTCGTCGGCGCGCAGCGCCGCGGTGATACGGTCGGCGGCCGCGCGCAGCCGGGTCAGGTCAAAGCCGCTGACCACGATCTCCAGCGGTGTGGCCAGCGAGAGCAGCTCCGGGCGGCTGAAGTCGTACTGCACGCCCGGCAGGGCCGCGATGTCGTCGCGTATCCGCGCCATGGCCAGCGCCTCGCCGTCGCGGCCGGCGTCCGCGGCCATGCGCACGGTCAGGCTGCCGGTGTGCTCGCCGGCGTCCACCGGGCTCGCGTCCAGCCGGTTACCGCTGCCGGCCACCGAATACGTGCGTTCCACACCGGGGACCTCCGCCGCGGCACGCCAGGCGGTGAGCAGGGCCTGATCGGTGGCGCCGAGCGGCGTGCCGGGTGCCCGGCGCAGGTTGACGGAGAACTCGCCCTGGGACAGCTGGGGGATGAGCTCGGTACCGAGACGCGGCACCAGGGCGGCGGAGCCGAGAAAGATGACCGCCGCGATGGCCAGTACCAGCGCGCGGTGACCTAGCGCCCAGGGCAGCAGCCGCGCGTAGACGGCGGCGGCGGCCCGGTTGAGGCCGCTGAAGAGCAGCACCACCGGCGTCAGCAACAGCCGCAGGCCGCCGGCCAGCAGGCCCCACAGACGTCCCGCCATGCGGCCGAGCCAGCCGAGTCCGCGGCCGATACGTCCGGGGGGGCGGGCGTCCTGCGACTCGGCGTAGCCCTGCCGTCCGCCGGAGGAGGCCAGCATGGGAATGAGCACGACTGCCAGCAGCAGCGAGAACAGCAGCGCGTAGGTGACCGTGAGCGACTGGTCACGGAACAGCTGACCGGCAATGCCGGTGACGAAGACCATGGGGAAGAATACAGCCACCGTGGTGAGGGTGGCGGCGGTCACCGCCGTGGCCACCTCGCCGGCGCCTTCCCGCGCCGCTGCGAGCACGCCTAGGCCGCTCTCGCGCTTGCGCACGATGTTCTCCAGCACCACGATGGAATTGTCCACCAGCAGGCCCACGGCCAGCGCGATGCCGCCCAGCGACATGATGTTCAGGCTCAGGCCGGAGAGATACATCAGCGCGAAGGTGCCGATCACCGAGACGGGGATGGCGAGGCCGATGATCACGGTGGCCCGCGCGTCGCGCAGAAAGCCGTACAGCACCAGCACCGCCAGCAGGCCGCCGAGCAGCGCCGCGTTCACCACCTGATCGATGGCGGCCCGGATGAACCCGGACTGGTCCTGCACGGTGACCACCTCCAGGCCCTCGGGCAGGTCCTGTGCGAGTGTGTCCATGCGCCCGGCCGTGCGCCCGGCGATCTGCACGGTGTTGCCGTCGCCCTCCTTGTATACCGCAAGTTCGACCGCCTCGGCGCCGTCCACACGGGTGATGGCCTCGCGTTCCTTGAAGCCCCGTGTCACCTCCGCGATGTCGCCAAGGTAGACCGGGCGCCGCTCCCGGGTGGCGATCACCGTGCTCGCGAACTCCTCCACCGACTGGTACTCGTTGATGGTGCGAACCAGGAAGCGCTGGTTGCCCTGTTCCAGGCTGCCGCCCGACAGGTTGGTGTTCTCCGCGCGGATGCGCTCGGCCACCTCGTCGATGGAGAGATCGAGGCGGGCGAGCCGTTCCTGGTCCACCAGGACCTCGATTTCCTCCTCCAGCCCGCCGCTCACTTTCACGGCGGCGACGCCGGCCACATTCTCCAGTGCCGGCTTCAGTTCGTCTTCGGCGAGCCGGCGCATGCGTTTCAGCTCGGCGGCCGAGAGGACCGCGCTGGCTGCCTCGTCGCCGGCACGCCGCAGTGCGAAGCGCATGATCGGGTCGCTGGCCGGGTCGAAACGCAGCAGCAGGGGACGGTCGGCTTCCAGCGGCAGCTCCAGCACGTCCAGTTTCTCGCGGACGTCGACGCTGGCCAGATTCATGTCCGTGCCCCAGAGGAACTCGATGGTGACGTCGGACTGGCCCGAGCGGGACAGCGAGCGCACCTTGCGCACGTTCTTGACGATCCCCACCGCCTCTTCGATGGGCTTGCTGAGGAGATTCTCCACCTCCTGCGGTGCCGCGCCCCCCAGTTCCGTGCGCACCGTGAGGGTGGGGTAGGAGAGATCCGGCAGCAGGTTCACGTCCAGGCGGCTGAGGGACACCGTGCCGAACAAGGCGACTGCGACGAAGAACATCAGTACCGTCACCGGCCGTTCTGTCGCCCGGTTCACCAGCCACATGCGAGACTCCTGCCCGGTATCCGGCGCCGGTTCACAGCCGGTTGCGGCGCGACGCGAGTTCCGCATTAAGCTGCATCGCGGTCTCTTCGTTCACTACCACCTTGACCCGGGCGCCGTCGCGCAGGCCGGACTGGCCGACCACCACAACCTCCTCGCTCTCCTCGACCCCTGAGACGATCTCCAGCCGGTTGTCCCAGGCGATGCCGGTCTCCACGTCGCGGCGCTCGACCACGCCGTCGCGTACCACGAACACCGCCGGGCCGGATTCGGTCTCGATCACTGCCGGCCGGGGCACCAGCAGCCGCGCCGGCCGCGAGTCGTAGACGATGTCCAGGCGGCCGAACATGCCCGGCTTCAGTGCCGTGTCCTCCTCGTCTACCTCCACGGTCACCTTGAACGTGCCGGTCCCGGCATCGACCACCGGGCTGATGCGCTCGACGGCGCCGCGGAAGCGTTCGCCGGGCAGGGCGTCGATGCTGATGAACACGGGCTGGCCCTGCTCGATCTTGCCGAATTCCCTTTCGGGCACGTGCAGGTAGGAGACGATGGGATCGAGGTCGGTCACCCGGAACATCGGCGTGTTCACGGCAATGGTGTTGCCCGTCTTGACGAGACGCTGGGAGACGATGCCGTCGATGGGGGCGCGGATCTCGGTGTAGCTGTATTCGAGCCGGGCGAGTTCGAATGCCGCCTGCAGCGCGTCCAGTTCGTACTTGAGATTCTCGAAGGCTCCTGCGGCCAGCAGGCCCTTCTCGTGCAGTTCGGTGTTGCGCCGATACTCCTGCTGGGCCTTCTCCAGGTTGGCCCGCGCCTGTTCGAGCTCGAGTCGCAGCCGGTCGCCGTCCAGCCGGGCCAGCACCTCGCCCCGCTGCACGATGTCGCCTTCCTCGGCGAGGATCTCCCGGATCTCCCCCCCCACCTTCGCCACCACCTCCGCTTCGGCGAAGGCCTCCAGGGCGGCGGTGCCCGAATAGACCGCGTAGATGTCGTCGCGGGCGACGGCAGCCACCTCCACCGGTATGACGGCCTCCGTCTTCTCTTCCGCGTCCGTATCCCCGGCGGGCGCCGCGTCAGCCGGCGCCGAGCTCCCGGAACCGTCGCAGCCGAAGAGCAGCAGGGCGGTCAGCAGTCCGGCCGGGAGCCGTCCCCGGCGTATCGCGTCCCTTGTGTCCATCGCCTTCATACTTCCTTGCAGTGTGACGGATGCTGCATCGGCACCCGGGTACGGCCATGATTCCGGCCGGCAGGGATCCGGATGCCCCGTACTGGTACCATGGTTGACTAGTGTTGTAGTTGAGTATAACACCTGAGGCGCCGTTGACAAGGAGGTATGCCTGCGCGCGGCACGGGCGGCTCAGAGGTCGTTGCGGGCGGCTCTCTCGGTGGCGGGCGGGCGCGGCAGGCCCAGGAACTGGGCCATGTCGGCGACGATGGAGGCGGCCTCCTTGAGCAGGATGTCCGGTTCTTCCTCCTCGTCCAGCGCCTCGACGGACTCCACCGGCTCGAGACCCAGGGCCTCGCGGCGTTCGTTCTCCCGTGTCAGGCGCTCCGCCTGCATGCGCTCCCGCTCCGCCTTGCGCTCGTCCAGCGACAGCGACACCGTCGTGCGCTCGCGCATGGTCTGCGCGGCCTCGATGTCCTTCAGCAGATAGTCGTAGTCCGGGTCGCTCTTCAGCCGCTCACGGAAGCTCGTGGACAGCAGGTCGATGGTGGGATCCAGCGGTTCGCGCGCATCGTAGCGGGTGGCCCGTATCCGATCCCACGGCAGCGCGGTCTCACGGGTGCTCTCGCCCACCTCCTCGGCGTCGATCATGGAGGGCAGGGCGATATCCGGGTCCACGCCCCGGTGCTGGGTGCTGTCGCCGGTGACCCGGTAGTACTTGCCGATGGTGAGTGTCAGCTGCCCGAGGCCCCCGCCGCTGCGGTCGCGCTGGAAACGGTCCAGGGCGTAGAGGTTCTGCACCGTACCCTTGCCGAAGGTGCGCTGGCCGATCACCACGCCGCGCTCGTAGTCCTGGACAGCCGCGGCGAAGATCTCGGAGGCCGAGGCGCTGAACCGGTTGACCAGCACGGCCAGCGGGCCGTCGTAGGCGACGCCGTTCTTCCACTGATCGTCGATCACGCTGATGCGGCCGGTGGAGTCGCGCAGCTGGACCACGGGGCCACGGTCGATGAACAGCCCGGACAGCGCGGTGGCCTCGGTGAGATGGCCGCCGCCGTTGTTGCGCAGGTCGACGATGAGGCCGTCGATGCCTTCCTGCTCCAGTTCGCCGATGAGGCGCTCGACGTCGCGGGTGGTGCTCGTGAAGTCTTTCTCGCCGTCGCGCTGGGCCTCGTAGTCCCGGTAGAAGCTGGGCACGGTGATCACGCCCACCCGCCAGTCGCGGCCGTCGCGGGGGATGGTGACGATGTCGCTCTTCGCGGCCTGCTCCTCCAGCTTCACCTGGTCGCGCACCAGCGAGAGCATCTCCTCCTCGGCACCGGGCAGGGCGTTGCCGGGCAGTATCTGCAGCCGCACGGTGGTTCCGGCCGGCCCGCGGATGAGCTGCACCACATCGTCCAGGCGCCAGCCGATGACGTCCACCATCTCGCCGTCCTCGCCCTGGCCCACGGCGGTAATGCGGTCGGTGGGCTCGAGCTGGCCGTCGATGGCCGCAGGCCCCCCGGGGATGATGTTCATCACCGTGACGTACTCGTCCTCCATCTGCAGCGAGGCGCCGATGCCGAAGTAGGACAGGCTCATCTGGATCTGGTATTCCTCGGAGTTACGCGGCGAGAGGTAGCTCGAGTGCGGATCCATGGTGCGCGCGTAGGAGTTCATGAACGTCTCGAACACGTCGTCGCTGTTGATCTGCTGGAAGCGCTTCTGGAAACGCTGATAGCGCTTCTCGAGGATGTCGCGTACCTCGTCCCAGGGTTTCTCGGTCAGCACGAGGCTGAGGGCGTCGTTCTTCACCCGCTTGCGCCAGAGTTCGTCCAGCTCGGCCTGGTCCGCTGCCCAGGGCGCGTCCTCGCGGTCGAAGCGGAACGCCTCTTCCACGGAGAAATCGGGCTCCTCCTCGAGCAGGGCCAGCGCGTGGCCGATCTGGCGCTCGGCGCGCTGGCGGTACACCCGGAAGATCTCGAAAGCGGGCTCGAGGCTTGCGTCACGGGAGAGGGCGTCGTCGAGTTCGTCCCGGTACTGCTCGAACGCCTCGATGTCCGAACGGAGGAAGTAGGAACGGTTGCCGTCCAGGGCCTCGATGTAGGCGTCGAGGACGCGTGCCGACACATCGTCGTCGACTTCCGTGCGGCGGTAGTGGGAGCGTTCGATGAAATCGGTGACCAGGGTCGCGATCTGCTCGTGACGGTCGGTGGGTGCCAGCGTCGGGTTGCTCTGCGCAGGGACGGCATCCGCGGCGACGGGTACGAGGCCGCCTGCCCAGGCACCGGCCACTACGATCGCCGTCGCCAATAAACCAGCTCTGATTTTCTTCATCATTCCAGATCCGTCCTCGATTCCGACGCGGCGGCGGCACTTGCACCCCGCCGAGGCAAGGCTAGAATGCCCCGGCCCGGCGATCAAGGGCAAACGACACGCCTTCGCAACGCTCGACACGCCCTATGCAGCCACTCACCATAATCACCGGCATCGTCCTCGGCTCGGCGGCCTCCATCAGCCTCGGCCTCGCCGTGGTCATGCTGATCTTCGTCATCCTTGGCGACGAGTATCCGCGGCTCGTGGCGGAGTTCCGTCCGCTGGTGGGCAGCCTCGGGCTGTTCATGGCTATGACAGTCGTGGCGGGGGCAAGTTTCTACGCCCAGCTGAAACAGCTTCGGTGGCGCTGGCCCGCCCAGGCTCTCATGTGGGCGGACGTGGTGTTCACCGGCTGGTTCTACTGGCCGTGAGCCCCGGGGCGGGCCCCGCCCGGCTCACCGCTCTGCTCCAGCGCCCGCTCGTGGGCTCTGACCATAGCGGCCAGCACGGCCAGTTCCAGTTCGCGGCGCGCCGCGGGAGCCGGTTCGCCCCGGATCAGGCGTTCCGCGACCCCGGCCACCTGCCGGGGCACTTCGGTCATGCGGTGCCAGGTGCGGTAGTCGTCACGGCGGCGCCGGAGTTCCATGGCCAGTTCCTGCCGGCCGGCACCCGCCCCGGCCAGCTCGTCGCGCAGCTGTACGGCAACGGTGCGTTCCAGCGCCGCGACCGCCGCCCGGTAATCCCGGGGGAGGGTTCCCTCCGCCGCGCCCAAGTCAGAACAGCGACAGGGGCGAGCGGCGCGAGCCGCCGCGCTTGCGTTCACTGCGCCGGCGCCGGCGCATCCGCGAGTGCAGCTCGCGGCGCCGGCTGCGCAGCCATTCCTCCCGGGTGACCGGGTCCTCGTTCTTCCGTCCGCGGCGCACTTCCTCGCGCACGCGGAACTCGCAGAAATCCTGGTACGCCTCGATCTCGTGGCGCAGCTCGCGCACGACCAGCTCCACCATGATGGCGTCGTCCAGGAAACCGAGCCCGGGGATGTGATCGGGGATGAGATCCTCGGGCTCCGCGAAGTAGGCCAGTGCGTTGATCACCCGGCTCTTCTCCTCGTCGGGGAGCTGCCACTCCTCGTCGCGCAGCATGTCCGTGAGCACACGGAGCTTCTCGAGCCGCTCCTGGATGTAGGCGGGCACCTTGCCCTCGCGGACCTGGCCGAGCAGGTTTTCGGCCGCGGCGATGATCTCCTGCTCGGTGGCCCGGCCTGCGGCCTGGCGCGCCTCTTTCATGATCAGGCGGAAGTGATCGAGATCCGAATCCTCGAGATCGATGCTGATGCGCAGCGTCATGACTTTTCTCCTGGGCGGGTAGCGGCGAGCGTACGCGGGGGGGCATAACGGGGTCAATTGCGCCGGCGTGTACCCGTGTGCCGTTTCTGGTATACCGTGCGGCTCGTATCGAGGGCCGCCGGACGGGCGGCCGGGAACCGAACAGGAGACAGCATGGATATCGTTGTGCGCCGGTTTTCGCGTCGCGCGGCCGTGGCCGCGACCGCCGTTCTCATTGGCACGCTGACCGCGGCCTGCGGCGGTGAAGCCCCGGACGAGGTCGCGCCGGCGGGCGAGCCGCCGGCCACCGCGGAGGCTCCCTCCGCCGGGGTTGCCGCCGGCGGTGATGCCGCCGCCGCCACTGCCGCCATAGACGCCACGGATTTCGCCGAACACGTCAGGGTACTCGCCTCGGATGAATTCCAGGGCCGGGCGCCGGGGGGCGAGGGCGAGCGCAACACGGTCGACTACCTCACCGCCGAGTTCCGCGCCGCCGGCCTGCAGCCGGCCAACGGCGACAGCTACCTGCAGACCGTCCCGCTGGTCTCCGTCACGGCCGAGGAGGTCACGCCGCTCGCGATCGGAGGCGGCGACGAGACGCTGTCGTTCCGTTACCAGCAGGACATGATGGTGTGGACCAAGCGCTACGCGGAGGCCGAGTCGCTGACCGACAGCGACATGGTGTTCGTCGGTTACGGCATCGTCGCGCCGGAATACGACTGGAACGACTACGAGGGTCTCGACGTCGCGGGCAAGACGGTGGTGATGCTGGTGAACGATCCCGGCTTCGCCACCGGCGACCCGGAACTGTTCAACGGCCGCGCCATGACCTACTACGGACGCTGGACCTACAAGTACGAGGAGGCGGCGCGGCAGGGCGCAGCCGGTGCGCTGATCATCCACGAGACCGAGGCAGCCGGCTATCCGTGGCTGGTGGTGAGCGGCAGCTGGAGCGGCGAGCAGTTCGACCTGGACCTGGGTGACGCAGCGCCGCCGCGGGTGGCCATCGAGGGCTGGCTGACCGGGGAGGCGGCGCTTTCGGTCTTCTCAGCGGCGGGTGTGGATTTCGACGAGGCGGTGAGCGCGGCCGCCGGCCGGGACTTCGAGGCGCGGCCGCTCGGCCTGCAGGCGAGCGTCGCCGTCGGGAACAGCCTCGCCAGCATGGAATCGGCCAACGTGGTCGGCATGCTGCCGGGCGCCGAGCATCCCGACGAGTACATCGTATACACGGCCCACTGGGATCACCTGGGCGTGGCCCGCTCCGTGCTGGAGGACCGCATCTACAACGGCGCCGTCGACAACGCGAGCGGCGTGGCCGGTATGCTGGAGATCGCCGAGGCCTTCGCCGCCATGGAGACCGGGCCCGCACGCAGCGTGGTGTTCCTGGCGGTTACGGCGGAGGAATCGGGACTGCTCGGCTCCGCGTGGTATGCGAGCCACCCGCTGTTCCCGCTGGAACGCACCGTGGCCAACATCAACCTGGACGCCATGTCGCTGGCGGGCCCGAGCCACGACGTCACGGTGATCGGCTACGGCAATTCCGAGCTGGACGACTACGCGGCCCGGGCGGCGGAGGCCCAGGGGCGCCACCTGGAACGCGAGCCCACGCCGGAGAAGGGCTTCTTCTACCGGTCCGACCACTTCAGTTTCGCCAAGCGCGGCGTGCCCGCACTGTACCTGCGCGGCGGCGTCGACCACCGCGAGAAGGGCCGGGAGTACGGTCTCGCCTACAACAGCGCCTGGATCAGCGAGCGCTACCACAAGGTAGCCGACGAATACAGCGAGGACTGGGACCTGCGCGGCGTGGTGGAGGACATCGAATTGCTGTTCACGGTGGGCCGGGCACTCGCCGGCACGCGGGAGTGGCCGAACTGGGCCGATGGCAACGAGTTCCGGGCGACGCGGGACGCCTCCGCCGCGGCCCGGGAAGGCAGCTGAGGCCGGACTAGCGGCGGTAGATGGAAGCGGCCAGGTAGGTCGGTTCGGGAGCGGGGTCCTCCGGCCCGGCCTCCTCGTCGTCCCGCTCCACCGGGCCATCCTTTTTCTGGGCGATGTTCAGGCCGGCGATGCCATCACGGGAGACGCCGAAGAAGACCGCGAATGCCCGGGTCTCCCAGAACGTGAGCAGCCGCAGGCCGTCCAGTTCCTTCAGCCGGGTAATGAGCGGCGCCCGGTCCCGGTAGTCCATGGCGCGGATGCCCGGCTCCGCATCCCCGGCGTCCGCGCGGGCGGAGGCCGGGGCCGGTGTGGCGGTATGGCGGAAGCGGGTCGGCAGCAGAGCGAAGCCGAGGGTGGCGGCGCCGGTGCCCGGGCGGGCGATGATCTCTCCTGCCGCCGACTGAGTCGCGGCGTTGGCTGGCGGCGTGGCGGCAGGCGGGCCGGCCGTCTCTTCGGCCGGCGCCCCGCCGGCCAGCAGCAAGGTCAGCATCCAGGCCGCGAGGCGGGTCAGTGGCGTGTTCATCGGCCGCACCCTCCGTGCTCAACAGGGACAGCGCAGCGCAGTCTGTCACCGGCACCCGGCCGGCAACGAGGAACCAGGTCACAACCCGGCCTTAAATCAAGGAGTTATGTCAAGAGGCGGCGGCTGTGCCGCCGGCATGCCGGCCGTTACCGATGGTCGTCGCGGCGCCAGGAATCGGAGTGGTCGTAGGGGTCGAACGCGTGGTCCTCGTCGATCGACAGCGACGGGTCGTCCAGCAGCTTCAGCACCTCGTCGCGCCCGTCCCCGGGGATTTCGCCGAGGTACACGTTCTTGCCGTTGCCGTTGGAGTCGATGCGGGTGCCCGCGGGCAGGTGATCGACCCGGGGAGGCGGCGGCGCCTCCTCCTGGCGCGGCGGCTGCAGCCGCTCGCGTGCACGCTGTTCGGCCAGCATCCGGTTCAGTATGGGCGTCGCCCCGCGTCCGGGGGGCGGTTCCTGCCGTGGGCCGAATCGGCCGAGCAGGCGTTCTCCCAGCATTTTCTTGAGGTAAGACGTCATCGTGTCTGTTGTTCTTCACGCGCCGCCTGCAACGGGGCGGCTGACACCTGAATTATGCGCAGCGTCTTCCAGTCTGCACCCAAAACTTTACATAATTTTGTCAAATTACCCGTCAATTCATTGATTTTGTGAGAGTTCTGTGAACCGTTTCACATTTTCGGCATCCTCTCCGGCAACGCTCACGCAGGGCTGCGGTCGCGAGGGCTGCGGTTACGCGGGCGGCGGATGCCGCGCCAGGTGAGACGGACGGCCGTCAACACCAGCCAGGGACTGAGCACGAGAAACCAGGTGCCCGCGTTGCCCGCGGCGAGTGCGCTCCAGATCTCGCGGTAAAAGCCCGCCGGGCCGTCGGGATACTCCCCGAAAATCAGGAAGCCCACGCCGTAGACGGCCGCCGGCAGTAAGAGTATGCCCGCCAGCAGCAATCCACCGGCAAGCAGCAGCTCGCGTTTCAGGATGCGTCCGATGTCGTTTTTTTCGTCTGGCATTGCGAGAATCCGGCGGTGGAAGCGGGGATGCTCGGCGACTTGCCGGGCGGAATCAAGCCCCGCGTCGGCAACCGGCAACGAGGTATCGGGAATGCCTGCGACCGGCGGACGCGAACAGGAACTGTGGATTTTCGGCTACGGCTCCCTGGTGTGGCGGCCGGACTTTCCCCATAGCGAGGCGGTAGCGGCCTCGAGCCCCGGCCAGGTGCGGCGCTTCTGGCAGGCCTCCACCGACCACCGCGGCACCCCGGCGCAGCCGGGCCGTGTCGCGACTCTCGCACCGCAGGCCGGTGCGCTCTGCCGGGGTGTCGCCTACCGGATCCGTGCCGCCGCCCGGGCGGAGGTGATCGGCTATCTCGATCACCGCGAGAAGAACGGCTATCTGAAGCGTACCCTCGCCGTGGAACTGGACGACGGCCGCCGGGGCGAGGCCATCACCTATGTGGCCGACCCGGCCGGGGAGCATTTCCTGGGCCCGGCACCGCTGGCCGATATGGCACGCCAGATCCGTGCGAGCACGGGTCCCAGCGGGCCCAATACGGAATACGTGCTGCGCCTTGCCGAGGCGTTGCGCGTGCTGGCGGCGCCGGCGGAAGAGGAGGTGTTCGCCCTGGAGGAACTGCTGCGTTCGCCGGACCCGGGACCGTCCTCAGGGCCGTAGGCGCTCGCGCTGGCGCCGGCGCCAGATGCGGACGCCGAGATGCAGGCAGCAGCCGGCGAACAGCAGGTAGTACGGAACCACCCAGTACCAGGCACTGATGTAGAGCGTGGCAAACAGGGCCAGGAAGCCTGCCGTCAGGTAGAAATAGGGTAGCGCCTCGTACAGCAGGGTGGGCAGCCATACGCGGCGCCCCGCCAGCGAGCGGCCGCGCTCGCGCAGTGTTGCCGACTCCGTCGCCCGTGCGTCCCTGCTGCCCATCAGTCGCGTATCCGTCCGGCCGGGTACGGCCGAGTACTGCAGCCGAGGCTAGCGCAGCGCGGCAAACCGGTCCGTGACTGTGCTCACAATCAGGAGTCGGCGCCGGGCTCCCGCGCCGTCTCTTGATAGAGGAACCGGCTGTCGCCGATCACCAGCCGGTCCCCCGGACTCAGGTCCGCACGGGGCGTGCGTTCGCCGTTCACATAGATCCCGTTCTTGCTGCCCAGATCCACGACGTGCACCCGGTCCGGCTCGTTGATGATCGCCGCGTGAAAGCGGCTGACGAAGGGCGTCTTCAGCTGAATATCGTTGCCGGCGGTGCGCCCGATGGTGATGCGCTCGCGGAACAGGGGATAGCGGATGTCCTTGCCGTTGATCTCGGCCACCAGCGATCGGCCGATGCGCGCCTGTTCGCCGCCGGACTCCGGTTCCCCCATCATGCTCCGCGCCATACGCGCATCGAGATTCTCCATCGACGTCTCGAGGTCGCCCAGGCGGGTCACCTGACCGCGCAGCTGCTCGAGTTCGCCGGACAGTTCGCTGTTGCGGCCCAGCGCGGTCGTCAGCTCCGTGCGGGTTTCGTGCAGTTCGCTGCGCAGCGACTCGATTGTCTCGGCAGCGCTCTGTTCGCGGGATTCGTGCCCGGCCAGTCTGCCCTTCAGCTCGCCCACGCGGCTCTCCATCTGCCCGAGGCGCGAGCGGGCCTTCTCCAGTTCCTGGTCGCGCTCGCAGAGCTCGTGCCAGACCTGTTCGAGCTCACTCGCACGCTCCTCCAGTTGCTCGGCGGCCCGGGTCCGCAGCCGCTCGGCTTCGCCGGCGGTGCCGTGTGCCTCTCCCAGCGCCGTGCGCAGTTCCTCCGCCTCGCGCCGGCGGTCTTCGTTGTCTGCCTCCAGCCGGGCGATGGTTGCATCGCGCTCGTCGAGGCGCCGTGCGAGTTCGGCTGCCGCGTCGCGAACCTCGGCGAGGGAGCCTGAGAGTTCCTCGGCCCGCTCGCGCCATCCGGCGCTCTCCGCGAGCCGGGCCTGCATTTCGGCGGCGGCGGATTCCAGTCCGCGTTGCTGCATGTCCCGGTGTTCGAAGCGCTGGCGCAGCGCATGGTTGTCGCGCTGCACGCGGGACAGCTCGCGTTCCAGTGCACGGGCCGACGCCTCTCGTCGGGCGAGCCGCCGCTCCATGCGCTCCGCCTGCCGGTTCGCCCGGCCCGCCGCGCGCCGGCTGCGTGCCAGCAGCGAAAGGCCGGACCGCAGGCGCGAGTCCTGCTGCTCGACCTCGGCCAGCGCCTGCTGCAGGCGCCCGGTCTCCTGCCTGGCACGCGCCAGTTCGGCCTCGAGCCGCCTGCGTTCGTCCTCGCCCTCGGCGAGACGCCGTTGGCCCGCCGCGACGGCCTCGTTCAGGGCGGTGCTGCGTTCGGCGGTGTCGTTCAGCTGCTCCTGCTGGGCGGCGATGCGCTCGCGGGCGGCGTCCAGCTCCTGGCGCAGTGCCGCTGCGGTGCTCTCCCGTGCGGCCAGCTCCTGCTCCACCTCGTCCCAGCGCGCCTGCATCTGGCCGAGTCGGTCCTCGAGCGAGCGGATGCGCTCGCCGCGCTCCTCCAGGTCGGATTGCAGGGACAGGATCTTCTCTTCCCGGCTGATCGTGTCCGGGTCGAGCTGGTGCAGCTCGTCGGTGCCTTCGTCGGCACCGGCGCCCAGCACACGGAGCTCGTCGGTAGGGTCGTCGTCTACCAGAGCGTCGTCCAGCCGAGTCTCGTCCACCAGAGCATCTATCTTGTTGTTGCTTTCCGATGCCATGGAAAAAGTCTAGCACGCCCGCGGCGGGCGGGCGCGGAGGGGCCGCGGCTGCGTCCGGCGGGCGGCCCGGAGCCTCGGTCAGTCGGCGGGTACGGTACGCCCCTCGGCCCAGCGCCGGAGACGATCGATGCGCTCCGCCATCACGACCGACAGCGGGCGGGTCGCCTCGATCTCGGCCAGCACGTCCGCGGTGTCCGGCGTGCGGTCGGCGCCGTGCACCGTGTAGAGCGCGGCGACGACGGCCTGTTCGATCTCGGCGCCGGAGAAGCCGTGACTGGCGTCGGCCAGCGCGGCCACGTCGAAGCCGGCCGGGTCGAGGTCCCGGGCCGCGAGCTGCAGGGCGAAGATCTCCCGCCGGATCTCCGGACGGGGCAGGTCGACGAAGAAGATCTCGTCGAACCTGCCCTTGCGCACCAGTTCCGGCGGCAGCGCGTCGATCTCGTTCGCGGTGGCCACCACGAACACCTGCTCGCGTTTCTCCGCCATCCAGGTCAGGAACGTGGCGAGTACGCGCCGGCTGGTGCCCGTATTGTCGTTGCCGCCGGCCAGTCCTTTCTCCAGTTCGTCGATCCACAGCACGCAGGGGGACATGACCTCGGCCGTACGCAGCGCTTCGCGCAGGTTGCGCTCGGTCTCGCCGTGATACTTGTTGTACAGCGCGCCGAAGTCGAGACGCAGGAGCGGGATGCCGTAGACGCCGGCGGTGGCCTTGGCTGCCAGGCTCTTGCCGCAGCCCTGCACGCCAATCAACAGCAGCCCCCGCGGGAGGTCCAGATGACGGTTCTCGTCCGGCTTCAGGAATGCGCCGCGACGCCGTTCCAGCCAGCACTTGAGTCGGGCGAGTCCGCCCACCTCGGCGAAGTCTGCCGTCTCGTATTCGTAGGAGAGCAGGCCGCCCCGGTTCAGGAGTTCGTATTTCGCCCGCATGACTTCGGGGATGTCGTCGGCCGAGATGGCGCCGTCGTGGAAGATGGCATTGCGCGCCAGGCGCTGCGTATCGGCGGCAGTCAGCCCGCCGAGATTGCGGATCAGCAGCTGGAAGGCCTGCCGGTCCGTACGCACGGGCCGGCCCGCATTGCCCTGCGCCCATTCCCGGGCGACCGAGCGCACGATCTCCTCGCGCCGTGCCGGGGACGGCATGCTCAATTCGAGTCGGGCGGAGAAGCGCTCGACCTCCGCAGGCAGGCTGATGCGGTGGCTGATCAGCACCAGGTGCCGGTTCGTGTTGCGGAAGCCCATGCAGATGTCCTTGATCAGACGGACGTTGACCGGATCCTCCAGGTAGGGATGAAAGTCCAGCAGCACGTACAGGCCCGGCTTGTCCACGGCGCGGATGTGGCGCAGTACGTCCGGCGGCTGGCTGTTGTGCAGCTGGGGCTCGAGTTCGATGTCGAGGCGCTGCAGCCCGTCGGTGATCGTCCAGCGGAAGAGCGGACGGTAGTCGCCGCCGCTGAGATTCACGTCGCGCAGCAGTTCTAGCACCCGGTCCTCCTCGTGGGTCTCCACCACGATGATCGGTACCCGGGAGTTCAGTATCAGGCTGAGATCCTTGCGTTCGTCCATCTTCGGCCGCTGCCCGCTTCGTCGCCATCGGTTGCCGACACATGCTAGACGATCCGGTGCCGACGGTGCTTGCGCCAGGTCACGCCACAGCGATCTGCCGCCTGCTGCTAGAATCCGGCCCGTTATGACCCGCCTGCCGATGCCGCCCATGAACACCTGGCTGCCGGCCGCCGCGCTGCTGGTGGCCGTCTGCCCGCCACTGGTGGCGGCGCCGCTCACCGAGGAATCCCTGCTGGAATGGGAATATGCGGGCAGTCCCCGCTACGCGCCCGACGGCGGCAGGCTGGTCTACACCCGGTTCGCCACCGACGCCGGATCCGATACCTACGCGGCGGACCTCTGGCTGATCGGGGACGCAGGCGAGCGCCGCGTGACCGCAGACGCCGCGGCCGATTATGCGCCGGCCTGGTCGCCGGACGGCGGCATGCTGGCGTTTCTCTCCCGGCGGGACGGCAACGCACAGGTCCACGTGCTGCGTGCCGGTGGAGGCGACGCCGTGCAGGTGACCGCCGTCGAGGGCGGGGTGCGGGCCTTCGCCTGGGCGCCGGACAGCCGACGCATCGCGGTGCTGGCCCGGCCTGCCGCCGAGCCCGACCGGGATGCGGCCTACGTCACCGACCGGCTGCTCACCCGGCGGGACGCCCGGGAGGGTTACCGGCGGCCGGGGACGGCACAGATCGCGGTGGTGTCCGTGCAGCAGCCGCGGGCGCACCCATTGTGGCTCACCGGGCACGACTTCGGCGCCGGGGTGCCGGCCTGGAGCAGCGACGGCGGCACGATCTACTTCAGTGCCGCGCTGGACTCCGAGCAGGCGCTGGCGCTGGGCGATACGGAACTCTACGCGGTGGCCGCCGACGGCAGCGGCCCGCCCCGGGCGCTGACCGACCGCTACGGCCGGGACGACAATCCGCTGCCGTCACCGGATGGGGGCTGGATTGCCTGGACCGGTTTCGACGACGAGGAGCCGCCGGTGAGTTACCGGCCGGACGAGCTCTGGGTCATGCGCCCGGACGGCAGCGAACGGCGCAACCTCACCGCGGACTGGCCGGCCGGAGTCGCCGACGGGATGGCGGGCGACGTCAACCCGCCGTTCGGCCCCGCCCGCCGGCTCGCCTGGTCGGCCGACGGTGGCAGCCTCTACTTCACGTCCGCGGTGGAGGGCCGCGTGCAGCTCATGCGGGTTGGCGTGGAGGACGCCGTCGTCACGCCGGTCACCGATTTCGACGAGGGTGATATCCGCGGGTTCGACGTGGCGGCCGACGGCCGCATCGCCGCCGTTTACAGCCGGCCGGACTTCCCGCCGCAGATCGTGACCTTCCCGCCGGAGCGGGCGCTGCGCGGCGGCTGGCGCCAGCATACCTCGCTGAACGCCGCCTTCCTGGAGTACCCCCGGTTCGCGGAGTACGAAGAACTCAGGGTCGACTCCTTCGACGGCACACTCATCCAGGCCTGGCTGATCAAGCCGCCGCGTTTCGACATGCGCGAACGCCACCCGCTTATCCTGTACATCCACGGCGGCCCGCACTCGATGTACGGAACCAACTTCTTCCACGAGTTCCAGGTGCTGGCCTCGGCGGGCTACTTCGTGCTGATCGCCAACCCGCGGGGCAGCACGGGCTACGGCGAGGTCTTCGGCAACGTTATCCAGTACCGCTACCCCGGCGACGATTTCCGCGACCTGATGGCGGTGGTGGATGCGGTGGCGGGGCGCGAGTACATCGATGCCGGGCGCCTCGGCGTGGCCGGCGGCAGCGGCGGCGGGCTGCTGACCACCTGGGTGGTGGGGCAGACGGAGCGCTTCCGTGCCGCTTCGGCCCATCGTTCGGTGACCAACTGGCTGAGCTTCGTCGGTACCAGCGACATTAACCGCTTTGTGACCGCCCGCTGGTTCCGGGACTACCCCTGGCGCGACCCGGACGATTACCTGGCGCGCTCACCACTGATGCTGGTGGACCGGGTCACGACACCGGTGCAGATCATCCACAGCGGCGAGGACTTCCGCACGCCGCTGGAGCAGGGCCTGCAGTACTACACCGCCCTGAAGCAGCTCGGCAAGCCGGCGGAGCTGGTGGTCATGCCCGGCGAGAGCCACGGCTTGTCCAGGGACGGAGCGCCGTCGCAGCGGGTGGAGCGCCTGCGGCTCATCCTCGACTGGTTCGACCGTCACCTGGGCGGCGGAGCGGAGCCCGGCGGCCGGCGCGACGGCGACCGGCGCGCCGGGGAGGACTAGTCCGTCGCCCGTGCCGCGGGCGCGGCGCCGGTGTCGGCCGCCTCTCTACTGCGGTAGCGGATCGCTCTCGCAGCCGCTTTCGCGAATCACCCGGGAGAATCCCCCAGTGCCGCCCGGAATTCCTTCGAGGCGAGCACGCGGGACGGCGCGCCGATGACCGCACCGGCCGCTGTGCGGAGCTCGTCGAGATCCAGTCGGCCCCGACCCTCGGCGAGGCGCCGGAGCACGTCGTCCAGGCCGGCGTCTCCGCCGGTGCGCGCACGGATCTCGCCGTCGAGCTCCCGGAAGACGCCGGCCGCCCGCGCGGTGGTGGCGCCGGTGGAATGACGACGGCGCAGGCCGCCGGATTCCTCGCCCCAGCGCGCCAGGTCCGCCAGGGTAGCGCGGCTGCGCTTCGGCGTTACCGTCCCCGTGCGCCGCAGGATCTCCACGCTGTAATACTCGGCCAGCCCCTCCAGTATCCAGTCGTCGCCGTGCGCGGTGTCGCGGCCCAGTGCGATGTGCATGAGCTCGTGCAGCAGCGTGCTGGTGCCGTTCTCGCTGATGAGCGGCCGGTCGGCATGGACGTAGAGCGAGTCCGGCGCGGACAGGGCGCCGCGCCACATCGGATCGCCGGCGGAAACCACGGTCAGGCGGTCGGGAAAGGCCGGCACCAGGCGCACCACCTCGGGCAGTGTCCAGTTCAGCAGTGCCAGGAGGTCGACGCGGCGGATACCCTGGTCCACGGGGCCCGCCACCGCCACGCGAACCCCCGCAATCGTATCCCGGCGCACGCCGAGGTCGCCGGCCACCATCCAGCCCGTGGGCCGGTCGAAACGCCGTTCCGGATTCGCGACGACGAAACGTCCGTCCTCCTCGCCATAGGGTGTGACCACGGACCAGCCGGGGGGCGTATCGATGCTGAACGTACTGCGCGAGACGGCGCCTTTCAGCGTCCGGGTGGCGGCGGCCGGGAACGCGTCCTCGCCGCGGAAGACGGCCCAGTCGGCCCCCAGCCTGGCGTCGTAGGCATCGCCGCGGGCGTGGACCAGGGCGACCCGCCAGCGCAGGGTGCCGCCGCTCTCGGGCGGGCGCCAGACGAGCTTGCCGTCGCGTCGCTCTGTCTCGCCGTCGCCCGTGAACCCCGTCCAGCGCCGCCCCGAGAGGCTGAAGCGGGCCTCGCGGAGCAGGTGACGCGATTGTTCCAGGGTGACGGAGGCCACCGCCACCCCCTGCAACGGTTCGAGGGCCAGCTCGTAGTGCAGCCGGTAGGTGAGTTCCTCCGGTGCCGGGGCGGCGGCCGCCTCGCCACCGGCGCGGCAGGCGCCCAGCGCAAGGCAGGCCAGCAGTGTGAGGCAGATGCGGCGCATTCTGCGTATTATGCGCTAAACGGTGGTAGCGCACAGGGCAGCCGGCGGGGCCGCGCCCCGCCGCCGCGGCCCGGTAATCCCGCCGGGGCCGGGGCCGCCGTTTCGCCAGAAGGAGAAAAAAATGAGCGTAGCAAGAGTTACCGAGATCACGGCTGCATCGGACAAGAACTTCGAGGATGCGATCGAGAAGGGCATAGCCCGGGCGAACGAGACCCTGGACAACGTCGAGGGTGCCTGGATCCAGGACATGAAAGTGATCTGCGATAACGGCAGGATCAGGGAATACCGCGTCAACATGAAGGTTACCTTCGTGCTGAAGGGCTGAGTACGGCGGGTTGACCGCTGACCGCCGGCTCCGTTCACGGGGTTCGGCGCAACGAGGAGAATGAAATGGATCTATTGGGTTTCGCCAAGGATATCGGACGCCGCATCTTCAACAAGGACGAGGAGGCCGCGGAGAAGATCAAGGAGCTGATCCTGCAGAACAACCCGGGCGTTCGCAATCTCGAGGTGGAGTTCGACCAGGGCGTCGTCGGCCTGTCCGGCGAGTGCGAATCCGGCGCCGCCATGCAGAAGTGCGTGCTGCTCGCGGGCAACGTCGAGGGCGTGATCGACGTCTACGCCAACAAGATGACGATCCGGCCTCCGGAAGGGAGCGGAGAGGAACAGGCCGAGCCCGCCGAGGAGCCGGTGGAGTTCTACACGATCCGGTCCGGCGACACGCTCGGCAAGATCGCACGGCAGTACTACGGGGATGCCATGCAGTATCCGCGTATCTTCGAGGCGAACCGGGAGGTCATCGAGGACCCGGACAAGATCTATCCCGGCCAGCGTATCCGCATACCGCTCGGCTGAGCGCCTGCCGCCGGCTCTTCAAACGGGCCCTGCGGGGCCCGTTCCTCATTCCGGGCGGCGGAACCGGTAATGGCCCACCAGCCACTGGCGGCCATCGGCGTAGCCGAACAGCTCGGCGCAGGCCATGTAGAAGATGCGCCAGCGCTGCAGCCAGATGCGGGCTTCACGCTCGTCCAGGTCCTCGCCGAGGATGGCCAGGGCCTCGTCCCGGTGTGCGTCGAGCTTCTCCAGCCAGGCATTGCAGGTGCGCTCGTAGTGGCGGCCTCCCACCAGCCAGCGCTCCTCCAGGCACAGCTCCTGCTGGAAATGCAGCAGGGTGTCCGCCGAGGGCATGATGCCGCCGGTGAAGAAATGGCGTGCCATCCAGTTGGACTCGTCCTCGGCCTCGAAGGGGTAGAGCAACTCCCGATGGCAGAAATGATGGACGAACAGCTGCCCGCCGGCCCGCAGCCACCCGGCCACCCGCCGCATCAGTTCCCGGTAGTTGCTCATGTGCTCGAACATCTCCACGGAGACGATGCGGTCGAAGGTCTCGGCGGTGTCGAACTCGCGCATGTCGGCGGTAATCACGTCGAGATTGCCGAGTCCCCGCTCGCGGGCCAGCGCCAGTATGGTCTCGCGCTGGGGAGCCGAGTTGGAGACGCAGAGAATCTCCGCCTTCGGCAGGTGTTCCGCCATCCACAGCGACAGCGAGCCCCAGCCGCAGCCCAGCTCCAGGATGCGCTGGCCGTCTTCCAGTCGGGCGCGCTCGACGGTGAGTGCGAGCATCCGCGCCTCGGAGTCGTCCAGCGTGGTCGTGGTCTCGTCCCAGTAGCCGCAGCTGTACTTGCGGTGCCGGCCCAGGCAGAGCCGGAAGAACTCCGGCGGTACCTCGTAGTGCTGCTCGTTGGCGGCGTCGGTGTGTACCGCCACCGGGCCCTCGGAGAGTTCTGAGATACGCAGCCGGAAGCGCGCATCCTGGAGGTCGGCGTCGGTCAGGCGTTCCTTGGCCAGCTGCCTCGACAGCCGCTGGCGGATGCCCACGCGGATGAGAGAATCGGGCACCAGGCCACGCTCGGCCCACTCGATCGGCCCGGCCATCAGGCGGCCTCGTCGGCGCTGCGCAGCAGCGCGGGCAGCGGCGCGGCGTGGGCGAACCAGACCAGCAGCGGTGTCACCACGGCCCAGACCGCGCCCAGGATGAGGAGCCCGGTCTCGCCCGGGAAGGCGGCCGCGCCGAGCTTCGTGCCTGCTGTAAACGACAGCGGCTGGCCAACGGCGCCGAACAATGCAGCCAGCCGGTAGCGGCCCTGCAGCCAGGACAGGCAGCCGCGCAGTGTCAGTGCGAACGCCACCCACAGCGTCAGTATCCAGGCCGGCGCCAGTGGGCCCCAGGGCGTGGCGTAGTCCAGCACGCCCAGGGCCACGAAGCTGCCGTCGACCACCAGGCCGAGTGACACGGCGGCGAGGCAGAGCACGAGCAAGCGGCCCCGGGAGGACTGGCGGGAGAACTCCCAGGCGAGAAATGCGCCTGCGAGCAGCATGCCGGGCCAGACGATGCCGTTCGCGGCACCCAGCACCAGCGCGAACCAGCACGCGTTGAAAAACAGGAAATTGATCAGCACGAGGCGAAATCCGGCATCATCCGATAACGGCACTGCTGTTCGGCGCAGGCGGTCTTCCGGATGCAGTCGTCAGGCTCAGCCGGTGGTTCCGGTATCGGCAATGAAGGTGCGCAGGCGGTCGGCGAGGTTCTTGCAGGCCGCGGTCTTGGTGCGCGCGATGAGCGGCACGGGGATGACGATGGCGGGCAGATAGGACGTGCCGGACACGTCCGCCTTGACCGAGCCCGCGGACTTCAGCTCCTTCAGGTCCCAGATGGAGGCCTCGTAGTTGGCCTCGTTCTCCCACCAGGCGAAGCCGAAGCAGCCGCCGCCGCCAGGGCCTGCGGCGCAGGACAGGCTGCCGCCCCCGCCGGTGCGCTCGGTGTCGCCATCCAGCCAGACGATGTAGCGCACGCCGCTGTCGCGGATGCGGTCACGCACGCCGGGACGTTGCATGAAGCGCTGCAGCGCCTTGGTCTCGGCGGGTGCCGTGCGGGGCTCGAGCCAGGGGAACAGCGCGTCCACGAACTGCTCGTCCGGCATCACGGCGAGGCCCTCGCGGCCGTTGCCCAGCGCGTTGCCCACGCAGTCCGTGAAGCCGCGTTCCGTCTCGTTGCCCAGGTGATAACTGCGCGCCATCACCACCACCGCCTCACCGTCCATGATGCCGGTGGCGGCGCTCTTCTCCTGTTCCAGCCGGGCCGTCACGCATCCGCCCAGCAGGACGGCCATGCCCGCAATGCCCAGCACCAGCGTGCGGCCCGGGCCCGTGCGTCCGGCCGCCTGGCTCCTAGCCTCGGTCATCAGCGAAGTTTCCCTGGGCCGTATTGCCCGTATTAGTCGTGTTGGCTGCCACGTCCGCCGGCTCCGCGACCACCGGTTCGCCCTCCGTGCGCGCGTTCAGGAGCTCCTCTGACTCCTCGCCGCCGCCGGCGGGGACGGCATTGCCGCCCGGGTCGCCGAGTCCGGTCTCGCGGGCGAAGCGCAGGCCGATCATGGCGGCCGCATCCCGCATGGCCAGTACGGCGGCGCGGGCCAGCGCCTCGTCGGCGCTGAATATACCCTCGGAGCCGGCCTTGCCGTAGGCAGCGATGGGCCAGTTGGAGATCTCGGTGCCCTCGGCGTCGAAGATGCGCAGGCGGTAGCGGATCCAGATGGTGTAGGCATCCGAGCGGCTCTGGGCGGGCAGGGCGAATTCGAATGCCTCGATACTCGCCTCGATGAGGGCATCGGCGCCCACCGCCTCGACGTCCGTCTCTGCATCGACCTCAACGACCTCGCTGAACATCGAGCCGAACAGGTGCCGGAATGCGAGCTTGTTCGCCTCGCCCAGGTTGATGGTCCATTTCTGGCGCCCCAGCACCTCCTCCTCGTGGACGTAGTTCGACATCTCCGGCGAGTAGCGCACGGCCACCTTCAGCGGCAGCTGGTTCAGCAGGGGATCGGGCAGGGTGGGTTTTCTGAGCGCGACCTGATTCGAACAGCCCGCTAACGCAAGGGCCGCCAGGACGACTGCGACAGTGGCGGAGAGTCTCCCGGTCAAGCAATGCTCCAACGGCCGCAGGGGCCGGAGTATCCCGTAGGCTCGGGTACCATGATTCGTTTGTGGACCCGCGCGGCCGTCCGAAGTTTCATCTCGGCCGGCGCGAGTGACACACGCTTCGACTCTAGACGCAGTCTCGCCGTCATGCAAGCAGACCGCGGGACGACCGGCCCGGCAGCGTCAGAGCCGCGCGCGGACGGCCCGCAGCAGGCCGCCGACCACCGGCAGGTGCTCATAGAATCCGCCGGCGGAGTCCCAGAAGTCCTGATGCACCAGCACGCGGCCCTGGTCGTCGAAACGAAAGTGGGTGGTGCCCCAGGAGACCAGAGGCTCACCGCCGGCCAGCGCGCCGATGCGCATGGTCATGCGCCAGCGGAAGTAGAAATCGTCGCCGCTGCGGCTGATGTCGTGGAACTCCACCTGCACGGAGCCGGCATTCCAGGCCGTGTCCAGGAAATACTCGCCGATGGCGTCGGCGCCGCGCAGGGTCTTCAGCGTGTCGTTGAAGAACGCGTCCGGGGCATAGACCGCAGGCGCCATGCGCTGCACCCGCTCCGGGGTGACGTCGGCGAAGAACTCCCGTACCCGTTCGATGGCCGCGGCCTCCGCCTCACTGCCCGGTGCTGGGCCGAGCCCCTCCGTGCGGGCCAGCGCGGCCTCGTAGGCCGCCACCTGATCGGCCGCGGAATCCACCTCTGCGCTGCGGATGACCCAGGCCAGCAGCGCGATCAGGACGGCGATGACAAGCAGTATTACAATGGCGAGCTTTTGCATGCCGGTCTCCTCCCGGAACCCCGGATTCTGGTGAGCGGTCGTGACCACAAGGATAGTGCACGTGAGTCTGGCTGGCTCGGGCGGGTTATTCGCCGCCAGCCGCCGATCGGATCAGGAGTCACAGGAGTCATCGATGGCGCGCCCAAAGGTCCTCGTCTTCCAGCACGTGCCCTTCGAACCGCTGGGCACCCTCGACCCGCTGCTGAAGGAGCACGGGTTCCGCATCCGCTACGTGAACTTCAGCCGCGACCCGGCGCAGCGACCCCGGCTGGACGGCTACGACGCGCTCATCGTCCTGGGCGGCCCGATGAACGTGGACGAGACGGAGGCCTACCCCAATCTGGCCACCGAGGTCGAGCTGATCCGGGAAGCGCTGGACCGTGGTCGTCACGTGCTCGGTATCTGCCTCGGCGCCCAGCTGCTGGCGAAGGCGCTGGGCGGGGCGGTCGTTGCCAACGGAGAGCACGAGATCGGCTGGCACGAGGTGCGGGTCACCACCGAGGGCGCGGCCGACCCGGTGCTCTCGGCCCTGGATGCGCCGTCGCCCCTGTTCCACTGGCACGGCGACCGCTTCGAGCTGCCGCCGGGCGCGAGCCATCTCGCCGAATCCGACCTGTGCGGCAACCAGGCCTTCCGACACGGCGACCTGGCGCTGGGCCTGCAGTTCCACCTGGAGGTGGATCAGCCGCTCATCGAGCGCTGGCTCACGGTCCCCGTCAATCGCCGGCTGCTGGAGCGCCTGCAAGGCCGGGTGGACCCCGAGGCCGTCCGCCGGCAGACGCCATCGCTCATCGATGCCCTGCAGGGGCAGAGCCGGCGGGTGTTCGGCCGCTGGATCGGGCAATTCGGGCCGCCGCCGCGGCGGGTGGCGCTGCCTTCGCGCTGAGCAGATCGCCTTCCGGTCGGGCCAGGCTGATTTTTGCGGGCATTCACTGCATGATAGACGGCGCCCGCCTGCCCCAACACGGATACCCGCGATGAAGCTCTACGCCGATGTCACCCGAGAAGTCGACGAAATGCCGGAGGGCCCGGAGGTCGTCGCCTTCTTCGACCTGGACGGCACGCTGCTGTCCGGTTTCTCGGTGACCTCGATGATGCGCGAGCGCCTCGCCTCGGGTGAGCTCAAGCCCCGCCAGGCGCTGGTGCAGTTCGTCTCCTTCATCGGCCAGGGTTTCCGCAGCCGGGAATTCCCCGCCATGCTCAAGGCGGCCACGCGCACGCTGGAGGGCGTGGAGGAGACGTCTTTCGTGCGCCTGGGCCGGGAGACGTTCCGCAAGTACGTGAGCGGCGCCATCTACCCGGAATCCCGGGCGCTGGTGCGGGCCCACCAGCGCAAGGGCCATACGGTGGTCGTGCTGTCCTCGGCCACGCCCTACCAGGTGAATCCGGTGGCCGAGGAGCTCGAGATCGAGCACGTGCTGTGTACCCGCTTCGAGGTGGAGGAGGGTCGGTTCACCGGCCGGCTGGTCGAGCCCATCACCTACGGTGCGGGCAAGCTCGACGCCGCACGGGAGTTCCTGGAGGAGCGGGATCTCAGGCTCGCGAACAGCTTCTTCTACACGGACGGGGCCGAGGACGTGCCCCTGCTGGAACACGTCGGCTACCCGCGGCCACTGAACCCGGACGGCGACCTGGAGGAGATCGCCAGGGAGCAGGGCTGGCCCATCCGGCGCTTCCGCAGCCGGGGGCTGCCCGGGGTGCGCGAGCTGCTCGGCACCGGCCTCGCCTGGGGCGCACTCGTCTCCTCGGCGCTGGCGAGCGTCCCCGTGCTCGCGCTCAACCGCTCCCGGCGCGACGCCGCCAACCTGGCCATCGCCACCTTCGGCGATTTCGCGAGTGCGCTCGCGGGACTCGACCTGCAGGTGACGGGCGCCCAGCACCTCTGGTCGCACCGGCCGGCGGTGTTCGTGTTCAATCACCAGAGCGGGGCGGACATGGTCATTCTGGCGAAGCTGCTGCGGCAGGACTTCACCGGCATCGCCAAGAAGGAACTCCGCAGCAACCCGATACTGGGCCCGCTGATGTGGGCCACCGAGACCGTCTTCGTGGACCGCGCCAATACCGAGAAGGCCATCGAGGCCATGCGCCCGGCGGTGGAGGCGCTGAACGGCGGGCTGTCCATCGTGCTGGCGCCGGAGGGCACACGCAGCCTGGGCGACCGGCTGGGACCGTTCAAGAAGGGCGCCTTCCACCTGGCCATGCAGGCCGGCGTGCCGATGGTGCCCATCGTCATCCACAACGCCACCGACGCGCTGCCGAAAAGCGGCGTCTTCGTCCGGCCGGCCACGATCAAGGTGGAGGTGCTGCCGCCGATACCCACCGACGACTGGAGCC
>CAYRZI010000002.1:0-69518 GCA_964428605.1 uncultured Woeseiaceae bacterium | reverse complement strand
GGGGCCGAGGCCTACCGTCCCGGCGACAGTGTGGCCGTCACGCCCGGCAAGGTGGTCTACGAGAACCGGCTGATCGAGGTGATCCAGTACACGCCGCAGACGCCCGAGGTGGGCGCCGAGCCTGTACTGATCACGCCCGCCTGGATCATGAAGTACTACATCCTGGATCTCTCGCCGAAGAACTCCCTGGTCCGTTACCTGGTGGAGCAGGGCAAGACGGTATTCATGATCTCCTGGAAGAACCCGACCGAAGAGGACCGGGACCTGGGCATGGACGACTACCTCAACCTGGGCATCATGAAGGCGGTGGACGCGGTGAGCGCGATCGTCCCGCGGCGCAAGATGCACCTGGTCGGCTACTGCATCGGCGGCACGCTCGCCTACGTCGCTGGCGCCAAGATGGCGCGGGACGGTGACCAGCGGCTGAAGTCGCTGACCATCTTCGCCGCCCAGGCGGATTTCACCGAGGCTGGCGAGATCCGGCTGTTCCTCTCGGATAGCATCGTCTCGTTCCTGGACAGCTACATGTGGAAGCAGGGCTACCTGGGCACGGAGAACATGGGCGGCGCCTTTGCCGCGCTGCGCGTGAGCGATCTCGTCTACGCGCCGGCGGTCGACCGCTACGTGCTGGGCAAGGAGCCCCGGCTCAACGACCTCATGGCCTGGAACGCCGACGGCACCCGCATGCCTCCGCGGATGCACGGCGAATATCTGCGCCGCCTGTACCTGGACAACGAACTGGCGGAGGGCCGCTTCGAGGTGGAAGGCGAGAAGGTCCACCTCGACGCGATCGAGGTACCGCTGTTCGTGGTGGGCACCGAGACCGACCACGTGGCGCCGTGGAAGTCGGTGTACAAGATCAACCGGCTGACCAACTCGGAAGTGACCTTCCTGCTCACCAGCGGCGGTCACAATGCGGGTATCATCAGCGGCCCGAGCCATCCGCGGCGCCGCCATCGCGTGCGCACCCACGCGCCGGGCGAGAGCTACATGGCGCCGGAGCGCTGGCTGGAGGAAACGCCGCCGGAGGACGGCTCCTGGTGGCCGGTGTGGGACGCGTGGCTGGACGCGCAGACCACCAGCCGGGTGAAGCCGCCCTCCATGGGCGCGCCGCGCAAGGGCTATCGCGTGCTGCGCGACGCGCCGGGCGAATACGTCTTCGGCTGAGTGCCGGGTGACGACCTTTCGACAACGACAACGAACCGAGGAGCAATCATTCCCATGGACCTCAAAGACAAGACCGTTGCGATCACCGGCGGCGGGCGCGGACTCGGCGCCGCGATGGCGCTGCGCCTGGCTTCCCGCGGCGCGAAGCTGGCGCTCGTGGACCTGGACGAGGACGCGCTGAAGTCGACCGCTTCGGAATGCGAGAAAGCGGGTGCCGCCCAGGTGGCCGTCTACAAGGCCAACGTCGCCGAGGAAGAGTCGGTGGTCACCCTGTTCGAGGACATCGGTAACGATTTCGGCGCCCTGCACGGGCTGGTGAACAATGCAGGCATCACCCGCGATGCGCTGACGCTGAAGTACAAGGACGGCGAGCTGGTCTCCAAGATGTCGCTGGACCAGTGGCAGCTGGTCATCGATGTAAACCTGACCGGCGTGTTCCTGTGCGGCCGGGAGGCGGCCGCGAAGATGATCGCCACCGGCTCGAAGGGCTGCATCATCAACATCTCCTCCATCTCCCGCGCCGGCAACATGGGCCAGGTGAACTACTCGGCCACCAAGGCCGGCGTGCAGGCCATGGCCGTGGTGTGGGCGAAGGAGTTCGCCCGCTACGGCATCCGCGCCGCCTCCATCGCGCCGGGCTTCATCGGCACGGAGATGGTGATGTCCATGAAGCCGGAGGCCCGCGACAAGCTGACGAAGGGCATACCGTCCGGCCGCGTGGGCGACCCGGACGAGATCGCCCATGCGGTGCAGTTCATCCTGGAGAACGACTACGTGAACGGCCGCTGCATCGAGGTGGACGGCGCGCTGCGGTTGTAATGATGCCTTGACGGGCATGCGCCGACGGGCACGCGCTGACGGGCATGCGCTGACGGGCATGTAGGAGGGCCTTCAGGCCCGACACCATTGCAATTTTCAAACGGGGGATCGGGGCTGAAGCCCCTCCTGCATGCATTAGAAACGCGAGGGGGACACAATGAACGACGCGCAATCACCCGCGACCAGGCAGATGATCGGCGGCGAGGTGCTGGCCGCCATGCTGGCCGAGGAAGGGGTGGACACGATCTTCGGCATCGTGGACGGTACCTATCTCGGCTTCTACACGGCGTTCCAGAAGTATGGCATCCGCCTGGTCTCGCCGCGGCACGAATCCACCGCGGCGCACATGGCCGGCGCCTATGCCCGCGCCACCGGCAAGCTCGGCGTCTGCATGGCCAGTAACGGTCCCGGTGTCGCCAACATCCTGCCCGGCGTGGCCGTGGAGGAGGGCGAGGGCAACCGGGTGCTGCTGATCACGAGCTGTCGGCGCACCGGGCTCGCCTACCCGGATCGGGGCGGTACTTTCCAGTACTTCGACCAGGTCGGCACGACCGCGCCCATGAGCAAGTGGGCGGGCGCCGTGGCGACGCCGGACCGGCTGCCGGAGCTGGCCCGGGAGGCGTTCCGCGTCTCCTGGACGGGCCGCCCGGGCGTCGTCCACCTGGACGTGCCGGAGAACCTGATGAACGGCCCGGCCGAGTATCCCGCGGATTTCCTGCGCGAGCCCTCGAGCTATCGCCCGGTGACGCCGGTGCCGGTGGATCTCGCGCAGGTGCGCACCGCCGCTGCCATGCTGCGCGAGGCACGCCTGCCCATGCTCCATGGTGGCACGGGCATCGTGCACGCGCAGGCGGCGGCGGAGCTCCAGGCGGTGGCCGAGGCGCTGCAGGCGCCGGTTACCGTGAGCTGGGGTGCACGCGGCGTGCTGGACGAGACCAGTCCGCTGGCCATCCCCAACAGCACACTGGACGTGGCGCGGGAGGCGCGCGGCCGCAGCGATCTGTTCCTGATCCTGGGCTCCCGGGTCGGCGAGACCGACTGGTGGGGACGCGGGCGTTTCTGGGGCGGCTCCGATCCGGAGGTGCCGAAGCGCACCATCCAGGTGGACATCGACCCGGGCATCATCGGCCGCAACCGGCCCGTGGACCTGGGCATCGTGGGCGACGTGAAGGTGTTCCTGCAGGCGCTGGCCGAGGAACTCGAACGCGAGCCGGTGGCCGATGCGCTCATTACCGCCCGCGGCCAGGCAATCGCGGAGCTCGCCGAGGCGCGTGCGAAGGCCCGTGCCGGGCTGGATGCCGTGCTCGCCTCGGACAAGTCGCCCATGCATCCCGCCCACGTGCCGGCAAAGGCCCGGGAGGTGTTCGGCGACGACGGCATGCTGGTGATCGACGGCGGCAACACGGCGGTGTGGTGCGCGCATTACTACCGCAACGCGAAGCCGGACGCCGTCTACTCCACCTTCAAGTTCGGCATGCTCGGCGCGGGCGTCGGCCAGGCCCTCGGCGTGAAGACGGCCTGCCCGGACCGCCCGGTGGTCTGCATCATCGGCGACGGCGCCATGGCCATGCACCTGCAGGAGGTGGAGACAGCGGTGCGCGAGCAGCTGCCGCTGGTCTACGTGGTGCTTTGCGACAAGCAGTGGGGCATGGTCAAGCTGACCCAGACCGTGGGCATCGGCCAGCTGCGCCAGGCCATGGGCATCGACGCCGACTCCACCATCAACACGGACTTCGAGGAGACCCGCTTCGACGAGGTGGCGAAGGCAATGGGCGCCATCGGCGAGCGGGTGGCCGACCCGGCCGAGCTGGAGGGCGTGCTGAGAAGCACGATGGAGTCCGGCCGGCCGGCGGTGATCCACGTGGACGTGGACCCGATGGCGCATCTGATGGCGCCTGGGCTGACGGAGTTCAAGGAGATGCACGGGGAACCGGTGGGCTGAGGGGCTGAGCCGCCCGCGTGGATCCCGCCCTGGACGCCATCCGGCTGGACTTCGAGCCGGCCAGCCTGCTCGCGCTGAACATCATCCTTGCGCTGCTCATGTTCGGGGTAGCCCTGGACCTGCGCCTGGCGGACTTCCGGGCGGTCGCGAAGGCGCCGCGGGGTCCGCTGGTGGGCATCGCCACCCAGCTCCTGCTGCTGCCGCCGGCCACGTTCCTGCTGGTGCAGCTGATCGACCCGATCCCCAGCGTGGCGCTGGGCATGATGCTGATCGCGGCCTGCCCGGGCGGCAACGTCTCCAATTACCTGGTCTGGTTCGCCCGCGGCAATGCGGCCCTGTCGGTGGGCATGACCGCGGTGACCAGCACGGCCGCCATGATCATGACGCCGTTCAACCTCACCTTCTGGGCCTCCCTGGATCCGGACACCCGCCGGCTGCTCGCGGACATCGCAGTGGATCCGGTGATCATGGTGATCACCATCCTGCTGATCCTGGCACTGCCGCTGCTCGCGGGTATGTGGACCGGCTCCCGCTTCCCGGCGTTCGCCGCACGCATGCGCCGGCCGCTGCGGGTGGCCGGCGGTCTGTTTTTCCTCGGCTTCATCGTGCTCGCCTTCTGGCGGGGCCGGGAGTACCTGACTCTCGCTATACTGCCGGTGCTGGGCATCGTCGCGGCGCACAACGCGCTCGCGCTGGGGCTGGGTTACACCGCCGGCCGGCTGAGCGGATTGTCCGACCGGGACCGCCGGGCAGTGACCATCGAGGTCGGCATCCAGAACAGCGGCCTGGGACTCGCGCTGATATTCACCTTCTTCGCGGGTCTGGGCGGGATGGCGATTGTTGCCGCCTGGTGGGGCAGCTGGCACGTCGTGGGCGGCCTGACACTCGCCGCCCTCTGGTCGCGGCGCGAGCCACGGGGCGCGAGCGGCCCGGTGGCGGGCCAGGACTGACGGACAGGGGAGGCAGGCATGCCGAGGAACATCTTCGTCACGGGCGCGGCGGGCTACATCGGCAGGCTGACCGTCGCCGAGCTCGCCGCGCACGAGGCCGTGGGCACGGTGGTCGCGTACGACATCCGCGAAGCGGAGGTGCCGGAGACCGTCGTCACCGTGAGCGGCGACATCGCCAGCCAGGAGATCGCACCGCTGCTCGAGCAGTACGGCATCGACACCGTCATCCACCTCGCCAGCATCCTGAAGCCGCCGCCGGATGCGCCGCCGGACCTCGCGCGGCGGGTGGACGTCATCGGCACCCGTCGGCTGCTCGAGGCCTGCGTGCAGGCCGGCGTCGGGCGCTTCGTCGTGACCACCAGCGGCGCCGCCTACGGCTACAGCCCAGACAATCCACGCTGGATGACCGAGGAGGCGCCGACCCGCGGCCATCCCGCCTTCGAGTACAGCCGCAACAAGAGCGAAGTGGAGCGCATACTGGCGGAGTTCCGGGTCACGCACCCCGGACTCGCCCAGGTGCTGCTGCGCCCCGGCACGGTGATCGGCAAGGCCACCCACAGCCCGGTCACCGAGATCTTCGAGGGACCCGTGGTGCCCGGCGTCCTCGGCACCGATGCACCTTTCGTCTTCGTCTGGGACAAGGACATGGTGGCCATCCTGGTGCAGGCGGCACTGGGTGACCAGCGGGGCGTCTACAATGTCGCCGGCGACGGGGCCCTGACCGCGAAGGCGATCGCGAAGGCGCTGGGCAAACCCTACCTGCCGCTGCCCGCGGGCCTGCTGGCCGCCGGCCTCGGCGTCATGAAGCGGTTCGGCAAGACGGTGAACGGGCCCGAGACCGTGGACTTCCTGCGCTACCGGCCGGTGCTGTCCAACGAGCGGCTGAAGAAGGAGTTCGGCTACGTCCCCGTCTCGTCGGCGGCGGCGTTCCGCATCTGGCTGGAGGGCAGGGACGAGCCGGCCGACCGGACCCAGGCGGGCGATGCCGACTACCGCCCCGTGGTCGCCATCACCGGCGGCGCAGGTGGCATAGGCCGCGCCCTGGCGCGGCGCTGGACGCTCGAGGGCGCGCGCATCGCCCTGCTGGACTTCGAGCCGGAACCGCTGGAGCAGGCCGCGGAGGCACTGCGCGGCAGCGGGGCCGACGTCATGACCGTCGAGTGCGACGTCACCGACTTCCCCGCCTGCCAGCGCGCCGTCCGGGCGGTAATCGGCCACTACGGGCGGCTCGACGTGCTCGTGAACAACGCCGGCACCGTGCACCGCAGCCTGTTCGCGGAGACCGAGCTGGACGTCTACCGCAGGGTGATGGAGGTGAATTTCTTCGGCGGCGTGAACTGCACCAAGGCCGCGCTGGAACACCTGCAGGCGACGCAGGGGCTCATCGTCGTGACCAGCAGCATCGCCGGCGTGGCGCCGCTGTACGGCCGCACGGGCTACGCGGCGAGCAAGCACGCCCTGCACGGCTTCTTCGAGTCGCTGCGCTGCGAGGTGGCCGCCGACGGCGTGCGCGTAATGATGGCCTGCCCCAACTTCGTGCGCAGCCCTTTCGAGCAGCGCGCCATGGGCGGCGACGGCCGGCCGGCCGGAACGAGGCGCAGCATGATCGGTCGGCTCGCGGAGCCAGACGACGTGGCGGATGCCGTCGTCCGCGGCGCGAAGAAAGGCAGGGACATCGTCGTGCTCAGCTTTCTGGGCCGCCTGTCCTACTACATGGCCCGGCTAGCGCCGCGCCTCTACGCCCGCGGCATGACCCGCCGCCTGCGCGAAAAGTCATGATCCCCCGCCTGCTCACCGGTTGCGCACTGCTCGCACTTGCTGCGAGCGCGGCCATGGCAGCCGACGACCCGCCCCGTCTCATCGCCCAGGGCTTCGCCATCACCAGCGTGCAGCGCGGCGAGCCCGGCGAGTTCCCGCCGGTGCGCCTGCGGGCGGAGGCACCGGCACGCATCGCCTCGCTGGTCATACGTCAGGGAGACTTCGAGGCCGACCTGGCCATCACGCCGGACCGCTCCCTGTTCACCCTGTTCGGGCTCGAGTCCCGCCCGCTGCAGTCCTACGACGTCACGCTGGACTTCAGCCCCTACATCAACCAGAGGCTGATGGCCGACGGCGAATATCTCTTCCTGGTCACGCTGACGGACCGGGCGGAGCGCCGCACCACCGCCACCCTCGAGATCGCTGTGGGCGATTCCCCGACCTTGCCGGAACCGGCAGCCGGTGAAGCGTTCGGCCGTGAGCTGGTCACTTCGGATGCGGTGCTGCGGCGCGTCGGCAGCGGCCCGGTGCAGGCCGCCGGCATCGACGGGCTCACCTGGGTCACCGTGGAGCCGATCGAGGTCACCATCCGCGTGCGGCCTGCGCGCCAGGGCCTCTTGCTGCGCGAGCTGCCGGCCGCCATCTGGCCGGAGCTGACCGACACCGTGGCGCTTGCGGGCGCCGTGGCGGCGACGGAGCCGGTCGGGTTCATCGACCTGCCGGCCGCGAACCGGCGTGCCGTGGGCCGCGTGCTCGCGCTGAGCGATGCGGCCGGGCACACGGCCTTCCGCATCACGGGCAGCGCCACCGCCGTGTCGGAGCGTGGCACGACGGTGGAGCTGGTCGGCCGGGTCAGGCGCTAGCTCGCGCGCTTCAGTTCCGGCCCCTTCTCGGCCGTGCCGAGGTCCGCCAGTGTATCCTGCAGGCTCTTCTGCCGCCGCGCCTGCGGATCGAGCAGTTTCCCGGTCTGCAGGTTCAGGCTGTCGGAGAAGCCGATCAGCAGTTCGCGGTATTCCCGGTCGATCCGCTCGGCCTCCCGCAGCTTCGCGTCGAATTTTTATAAGGATACGGCGACCACCGAGAGGATGAAACCGAGGCTCACCGCGAAGAAGCTGGCCACGGTGATCTTGATCGCGTACATCGGATCGCCCGCCACGACCGGCAGGTTCTCGAACAGATACAGCGAGCCGCCGAACAGGAAGGCGAACACGAGCACGAGTGCGAACAGCGGGTTCGTGAATCGTCTGCTCTCCCAACTCCACGCCAGGCCGGATTCAGTCGGCAACGAACAGCTCGAGGAACCTGGCTGCGAGCGGTGATTTCTCCACCTCCGCCCGGTGCAGCGGGTTGCCCCAGTGTATGCCCTCCGTATTACCGAGGGCGATCAGGGCCCAGCCGTCGTCCGGTGCTTTCAGCAGAAGGCCCGCGTAGGCATCCGGCCACCAGCCCCCGTGCCATACCAGCCGGTGACCCCGCCACTCCTGAACCCACCACCCGTACGCGTACGCCGCAGGTTTTCCGTCGGGCTCGGTCGGCGGCGTCCACATCTGCTCGAGGAGCGGTGGCGGGAGGATCCGGCCCCGATCCAGCGCGATGGAGTAAGCCGCCAGGTCGAGAACGCTGGCAATGATGCCCGAACTCGCATTGAGTTCGGGGTTCGGCAGTACGGACGGGGCCAGGCCGTCGGCTTGCTCGGGCGCATGACGGAAAGGAGGTGCGAGATTCCTGAGCGCGGCACATCCCGCCGGGTCCCGCCAGCCCATCGCGAGGGAGTCGAGACCCGCGGGCTCCGCGACGTACTCGGACATCCACTCCCGCCAGCTGCGCCCGGTGTTCTCCTCCACCCAGTTCGACAGCCGGCCGAAGACGATGGGGTTATAGATGAACCGGGAGCCGGGGTCGCCCTGCACGCGGTGCTGCAGCACCTGGCGCAGACTGATCGGAACGTCGCAGCGCGGCGGTTCGACGACCGTTCCGTCATCGAGCGTTCCTCCGCCGAAGATGCTGCTGCTGTTCGTCAGCCACTCGCAGCGCCTGTCCCAGTCGCTCAGCACGGTGAAGTCGTCGTCCAGATCGACGTGGCCGTCGTCCTCCATCGCCAGCAGCGTTGCGGCCGTGAACGTCTTCGTAATGGATGCGACGAGGTACGAGGTGTCGGCGGTGGTCGGCTCTTCGCCGTCGTGATCCTGAAAGCCGATGGTTTCGGTAAGCAGTATCTCGCCATCCTTCACCACCGCCACCGAGAGGCTGGGCACGAGCTGCTCGCGGCGATAATCCTGCAGGAACTGCCTGAAGTCATCGAGTTTCTCATCGAATTCGGTTGCCGCATCGGCACCGGGCAATGCAAACAGAAGGAGCGCTGCAGTAACGAGGAAATGCTTCAAAGTCTTCTCCGTACGAGTGGTGGAGCGGCGGAAGGGAAGTGCGGAGGCGGTGGCACTCACCTGTCCCGCGTCGGCCATGAATCCGGCATGCTGCTAGTCTGAGTCAATCCCGCCGTCAGTGCGACCGGCGGTCCGCAATTTGCCCGATCGCACTGAATACTCGTCTTCCGCCACACCTCTGTAGTACGTTATGCAGCCGAACAAGAACGACAAGGGTCTGGCGTTATGAGACACACGAGATTCTGGCTGCCGTTTGCGGTGGCCTTCCCGCTGGCAGCCTGCGGTCCGACGACGCCCGGCACGGATGGCGACTCTGCGCAGCGTGAGACGTTGATCAAGCGCACCTTCGAGCCAACGCTGGACGGCCGCTGGATAGGCAACGGCATCTCCTACGGCGCCTACCGGGACGGCGAGGCGCCGGGGGAGGCGCTGACGTCGAAGGAGCACATACTGGAGGACCTGCAGATTCTCGCCGACCGGTGGAACCTCATCCGCCTCTACGGCGCGGACGAGCAGTCGCGCAACATCCTCGAGGTGATCGAGGAGCACGACCTGCCCATCCGGGTCATGCAGGGCATCTGGCTCGATGCCCACAAGAGCGAGCAGGAGAACGACGAGCAGGTACGCATGGCCATCGAACTCGCCAACCGTTTCAGCGACATCATCATCGCGGTCAACGTGGGCAACGAGATATTCGTCGACTGGTCGTACCACCGTATCGAGGACATGGACGGCGTCATCGAGAAGATCCGGCGGGTGCGAGCCGGCATACCGCAGCCGGTGACGGTGGCGGACGACTACAATTTCTGGAACAAGCCCCGCGCACGCCGGGTGGCCGACGAACTGGACTTCATCTGCCTGCACGCCTATGCGTTCTGGAACGACAAGACGCTGGACGTGGCGATGGACTGGACCGAATCGATCTACCGCGACATACAGAGCCGTCATCCGGACCACGAGATTGCCTACTGCGAGACCGGCTGGCCGACGAGTCGGGTCTATGATGACGGCAGCCACGAAGGCGGACTGATCGGTAAGGCGGGTGAACCCGAGCAGGAAGTCTTCTTCAATCAGTACGATCCGTGGGTGGACCGCAACAGGATCATCTCCTTCTACTTCACGTCGTTCGACGAAAAGTGGAAAGGCGGATTCGATGGGGCCAATCCGATGGACAAGGCGGAGAAGCACTGGGGGCTCTACTACAGCGACCGGACACCGAAGCAGGTGCTGCAGTAGCGCGCGAGTCGACCGGGCCGCTGTCGGGCCCCTACCGGGGCGAGCGGGAGATGATCAACGTCAGGCCCTCGCGGTCGACGACGCTCACCAACATGCCAGGGGGGAGGGCGCCGGTGTCGCCGGGCGCCCGCACGGCTCGCCACGTCTCGCCGCGTATCAGCACCTGACCGTCCGGGGTCGAGTCGAAACCGGCAATCACGACGGCCTTTTCGGTGGACGGATCGGAGACCAGGTGCTTTTCACCCGGACCGATATGCACCCTGGTGGGTGCCAGGGTCTCCACCCAGGCTGCGATCGCCAGGTCCGCCAGAGCCGTTGCGACGGCAGCGAGGGCGAGGATCGTGAACAAGCTCCAGTCCGTGACGAGGCTGGCCAACAGAATGGTGGTTCCGCCGACGGTTATCGAGGTGGGCAGGATGACCAGCCACCAGGTGAAGGAGTAGCGCTTCATCGTGATACGGTCATGGCCGGTCTCCTGCCGATCGGTCGGCCGTCGGCGCCTATGCGACGGCGTAGGCGGCCAGGGTCCAGAGCATCGCCGCCAGGCCTGCAGCATAGCTCGCCGGCACGATCTGGGTCTTGACGTGATCCATGAGGTCGCAGCCGGTGGTCATGGAACTGAGGATGGTGGTATCCGAGATCGGCGAGCACTGGTCGCCGTAGACGCTGCCGTTCAGGACCGTGGCAAAGCAGATGGAGAGATAGATCTCCGGATTTGCGACGCCCTGCACCTGCGCCACGGTCCACGCCAGCGGCATGGCCAGCGGGAAAGCAATCGCGTAGGTCCCCCAGCTCGTGCCGGTGGAGAAGGCGATGATCATGGTCATGAGCTGCAGCGTCACCGGCAGGGCCCAGTAGGGGATGCGGGCGCCGAGCTGTTCCACCAGGTAGATGCCGGCGCCGATCTCCTGGCTGATGCCGCCGATGGTCAGCGCCAGCATCAGTATCACCGAGGCGAGCACCACGCCTTTCAGCCCGTCGCCGATGCCCTCGATGACCTGGCCGAGGTGCATGCCCCTGAACAGCGCCACCAGCACCGACAGCAGCAGCGCCGCGCCGAAGGCCCAGTTCACCCGCGGTGTGCCCATGGCCACGAAGGTGCCGACGGCGATGGCGATCAGCACGGCCAGCGGCACGAAGAACTCGGCCACCTGGGGCCGGTAGCCGGCCGGCACGTGACTCGCGTGCAGTTCCTTCGCGCTCATGGGGATGGCGCCGGGGGCGTCCAGCTCGCCGGTCTCGCGGGCGCGTTTGCGGGCGGCTCGTATGCCCGGACCGGCGAAGCGGGTGATGCCGAGCGAGAGCAGCAGGGTGCCGAGCACTGCGAGGATGCCGTAGAAGCTGAACGGCACGCTCTGGAAGAAGAAACCGATGCGGTCGTCCTCGGTGGCCAGGAAAGCGACGCCCGGAATGAAGATGAACGCCTGCACGTAGGTGGGCCAGGCGTTGAAGGCCAGTACAGAGGCGATGGGCGAGGCGGTGGAGTCCACGATGTAGGCCAGTTCCTCGTGGCTCACCCGCTCCTTGTCCGCCACCGGCTTAACAATCGTGCCCACCAGCACCACGCTGATGGTGCCGCCCTGGAAGAAGATGACGCCCATGAGCCAGGAGACCAGCTTTGCCGAGCGCGGTCCTTTCACGAAATGTGTGGTCATGAATTCCGCGAAGGCCTGGGCCGCACCGGTGCGCGACCAGATGCCCATGAGTCCGCCCACCAGCCACAGATACAGGAGCAGGATGGCGGCCGCGCTCTCGCTGGCGAGGCTCGGCAGCAGGACGGCGTTGGTGATGTCGAACTGTCCCAGCATGAATGCGCCCGTGACGACGCCGGCGAACAGCGCGGTCAGCGCCTCCCGGGTCAGCAGGCACAGGGCGATGGCAATAGCCGCCGGCAGCAGCGACCAGGGACCGAAGTGGTAGGTGGGTTCCAGCAGCGAATAACGCCGTTCACGGTCGTCGTCGGCGGGCACCGTCTCCACGACCCACTGTTCCTCCAGCGGCGGTTCACCCTCCAGTTCGTCGAGTGCCGCCTGGCGCAGGGGTGATTCGCCGTAGGGCACCACCTCGCCCACCGGTTTCTCCCGGCCCCGCTCCACGTACACAAGGCGGCCGCTGTCGTCCTCGTAGACGCTGTAGGTGATCTTCTGTTCTATCCAGTGCCGGTCGACGTTGGCCGACACCCACAGGCCGGCGGCGAGGCCGGCCAGCAGCACGAGGACGGCCGGGCGTATCAGGGGGACCAGCCAGCGGGCGGTGGCGGCGACGATGTCCGGCTGGTCCGCCGTGCCCGTGCCGGACTCCTCGATGGATGCAATCGGCTCGGTGCCGTTGTCCTCCGACTCGCGCTCGCGCTCTTCGGACATGGGTCCGCGGCGGCCGCGCCGGCGCTATGCCGGTTCCTTCGGTTCTGCCGCGGCGAATACCCGCGCGAAGTAGTCGGTGAAGGTCTCCAGGATCTCCTCCCGGTCCGACTCCTCGATGCCGGCCAGCTCCTTCGCCAGTGCCTTGCGGAAGTCCATCTGCGCCGCGCGGGCAATCTGGATGCGCTGGGCCTGGGGCGAACCGGCACCGTGCATGGACTCGGTAAGGTAACCGACGGCGTTACGGCCCATGGTCATGTTTTCGATCAGCCTGAGGATGCGCATGCGGTTCTCGGTGGGGATGTCCGCGCGGCCTTTCAGGTATTTCTCCAGCAACCCGCCGATCTCCGGGCTCTCGAAGTCCTTCTGGGAGGGCAGGGTCACCACCAGCCCGCCGGCGAGATCCTGGGCGAGGCGGCCGATCTCGTAGGGCATCTTCGTGACGTGGTGCTTGCACACGTTGGCGATCATGTCGTCGCAGATCCAGGCGCCGGACTTCAGCTGCTGGGACTGGTAGCTCGCGGCGATGCCCGTGGAGTAGATGGTCTCGTTCAGATGAGTCATCTCGGTGAGCTTGTCCTTGATGTGGGAGGCCCGGTCTGCACCGTTGTACTCGGCCACCGTGGCCGCGGCGCCGATCAGCACGTCACCCACGCCGGATTTGCAGACGTAGCTCCTGCGGTGATAGCAGGTGAAGCGTTCCACCAGCATCGCCGCGAACTCGTACTCGCCGTGCATGAAGACGAGGTCCCACGGGATGAAGACGTCGTCGAAGATGACCATCGCCTCCTGGCCGCCATACTCGTTGTTGCCGGTGTCGATATCGCCGCCTTCCATGGCGCGGGTGTCGCAGGACTGGCGGCCGTAGATGTAGGTGATGCCCTCGGCCTCCACCGGGACGGCGCCCACGATGGCGTAGTCCTCGTCGCCCTCGCCGAGGCGCATGGTCGGCATGACCACCAGCCAGTGGGAGTTCAGGCAGCCGGTCTGGTGCGCCTTGGCGCCGGTGATCCAGACGCCCTCGTCGTTGCGCTTCGTGACGTGCACGAACAGGTCCGGGTCCGCCTGCTTGTGCGGCGGCAGGCTGCGGTCGCCCTTCACGTCGGTCATGGCGCCGCCGATGACCACGCCGTCGCGCTGGGCCTCCGCCACGAACCCGGTGAAGCGGGCGTGATAGTCCGTGCCGTGCTTCTCGTCGATCTCGTAAGTGACCGAGTGCAGCGAGTTCAGTGCGTCCATGCCCACGCAGCGCTGGAAGCAGGTGCCGGTGAGCTGGCCGAGGCGGCGCTGCATCTTGTTCTGCATCACCAGGTCCTCGGCGGACTGCGCGACATGCAGGAACCGGTTTACCCGCTCCCCGGTGAACGGCGAGAGGGCAGTGGCCAGCTCCGGATTCTCGACCGCCAGCTCGTAGGTGCGGGCCACGGCGTTGACCGAGGGCCGGATGATCGGGTGGTCGACGGGCTCTTCCACCAGTTCGCCGAACAGCCAGACCTTGAGATTTCGGCCGCGCAGGCTCTCGATGTACTCCTCGCCGGTGCGAATTGGTTTGCGTCTGGGTTTGCGGGTCGACGTGACTGCTGCTGCTGCTCCGCTGCTCATGGTGGCTACCTCTGCGTGTCCTGGCGGCCGCCCGCTCTCTGCGGCGGCCGGTCCGAACCCCCAAAGTTACCGCAGATCGGGCCGCCATGCAGGCCGGCCGGCCCCGTGCGGGCGCCGTTTCGCTGCCACGCAGGCCGGGGGGGCGGTAGAATCGGGGTATTCCCTCCTGACCCGCCAGGTAGCGATCATGCATCAGCTCAGCCCCCAGGATGCCCAGTTCCTGTACATGGAATCGGCGAACAACTTCACCCACGTCACGGGTGTGCACGTTTTCGACCCCTCGACCGCGCCGGGCGGCAGGGTGCGGTTCAAGGACATCATCGCCCACGTGGAGAGCCGGCTGCACACCTCGCCGATCTTCCGGCGGCGGCTCGTGCGCGTGCCGCTGGAGCTGGACTTCCCCTACTGGGCGGACGACGAGTACTTCGACATCGAGTACCACATCACCCACGGCCGGCTGCCGGAGCCGGGCGACTGGCGCCAGTTCTGCATCCACGTGGCCCGCTATCACTCCCGGCCGCTGGCCATGCAGCGCCCGCCCTGGGAGATGTACGTCATCGAGGGCCTCGACCGGATCGAGGGCTTTCCCGACGGGGCGTATGCCATCGCCACCAAGCTCCATCACACGGCCGTGGACGGCGCCGCCGTCATCCGCTTCTACGCCGCCATGTCGGACGTGGATGCGCTGGGCACGCCCGCGCTGGTGGTGCCCAAGCGGGAAGAGGAGCCTGCGGCGGAGCCTACTCCGCGGGAGATGGTCGGCCGCGCCCTCGTAAACAACGTGCGCGAGCCGTTCCAGCTGGCCAGCACGGTGGTGCGCTCCGTGCCGGCATTGGCCGGCCTTGCGCAGAAGGCGCTCCGCCGCGACGACGCAACGAGCAGGCGCGTGCCGTTCACGCGCTTCAACGTCCCCGTGGGCCCGCACAAGATGTTCGATGCCGCCATCTTTGCGCTCGACGACTTCAAGCAGATCCGCAAGGCGGTGGAGAATGCGACCATCAACGACGTCGTGATGGCCGTCTGCGCGGGGGGCATGCGCCGTTACCTGGAGCATCACGACGAGCTGCCCGAGGATCCGTTGGTGGCCTGGGTGCCGATCAATGCGCGCCCTGGCAAAGGCACGGACGTGGACGTGGAGGCATCCGGTAACCGTATCACGGCGATGACCGCGAGCCTGCATACTCACGTGGCCGACCCGCTGGCGCGCCTCGAAGCCATCACGGCGGGCACCCGGCAGAGCAAGGAGGCGAAGTCGGGAGTCTCCGCACGTCTGATGACCGACATCTCCCGGCACATCCCGGCTGCCACCCAGGCGCTGGCCGGACGCCTCGTGCTGCGTGCCGGCGCCGCGCAGCGGGTCTGCAACCTGTTCATCTCCAACGTGCCGGGCCCGCAGCAGCCGCTGTACATGGCCGGCGCATTGAACGTGCACTCCTTCGGCATGGCGCCCCTGGCCGACGGCATGGGTCTATTCATCGGCACCCCCAGCTACAATGGCGAGATTACCTTCAACGTGACCTCTGCCCGCCACATTCTGCCGGACATCGATTTCTTCGTGGAATGCCTGCGCCAGTCGCTGGGCGAGCTGAAGGCGGCGGCGGAGGCACCGCCCGCGCCGAAGAAGAAAAAGAAGCGCAGGAAGAAGACGGTGTCCTCGTAAGAGAGCCTGCGTATTAGCGAGCGGCTCTGTCCCGCTCGTTCGCCTTGCGGATCTCCTCGCGCATCTCGTCCCATTCGTCGTCGGTGACGTCGATCAGCTGGGAGTAGAAATTGCCGCCGGTCGCGAGCCCCTGGGCGCCGTCGATGGCGATGGTCTCGCCGGTGAGGTAGTCGCAGCCGTCGGCCATGAGGAAGGTGGCGAGGTTCGCGAGTTCCGGCATCTCGCCGTAGCGGCCCCAGGGGTTCGACTGCTCCATGGAGGCCTGCTTCTCCGCCGCTTTCGAGCCGGGATTCAGCCGCTCCCAGGCGCCCTTGGTCGGGAACGGGCCCGGCGCGATGCAGTTCAGCCGGATGCCGTAGCGGCCCCACTCCGTCGCCAGCGACTTGGTCATGGCGTCGATGCCGGATTTGGACATGGCCGAAGGCACCACGAAGGCGGAGCCGTTGCGCACCCAGGTGGTGGTGATGGAGATGACGCTGCCCTTGTGGCCCAGCTCTATCCAGCGCCGCCCCACGGCGTGGGTCACGTAGAAGGTACCGTGGAAGACAATACTGGCGATGGCGTCGAAGCCCCGCGGAGAGAGGTCTTTCGTCGGGCTCACGAAGTTGCCGGCAGCGTTGTTCACCAGCCCGTCCAGCGGTCCTTCGGCGAATATGCTGTCGATAACCTCGTCGACGGCCCGGGCGTTGCGGATGTCCAGCGCACGCGTGTTCACCCGGCCGCCGTGCTTCTCCGTCAGTTCTGCGGCGGTCTCGTCCAGCACCGACAGCCGCCGGCCGCAGATATAGACCTCGGCACCGAGTTTCAGGTACTGCTCGGTCATCACCTTGCCGAGTCCCGTGCCGCCGCCGGTCACCAGGATGCGCTTGCCCTTCAGCAGGCCGTCTCTGAACATGGTCTTCCTCCCTGGTCTAGAGCACCGGCGCCATGGTGGCTTCGTCCACCCGCTGCATCCAGCGCCGCACGTCTTTCTTCCTGGCCAGCGCGGCCTCGCCTTCCGGTACGCCCTGCAGGCAGCGGAGCATCACGAACACCGAGATATCCGCAATGCTGAGCGACTTGCCCACCAGCCACTTCCCGTCGCCCAGCAGGCCGTCGACGGCGTCCACGTGGCGGTTCAGTTCCTTCGCGATGGTCTCCGGCGACTTGCGGCCTATGCCCTGGGCCCGTGTCGCCTTCTTCGCTGCCCGGGGTATCAGCCGCGCCCCCAGCTTCTGGAACCACTCCGGGTCGTACTTCAGCAGTTCCGGCGCCCAGCGGCGCGCGTTCTCCGCCACACCGAAGCGCAGATAGAACTCGTAGAAGTACAGGGACTCGTCCGCCCAGTCCTCCAGCACGTGGCACATGGCCACCTCGGCCGGGACGATGGGGTAGATGTGCGGCTCCGGGTACTTCTCCTCGAGGTAGGCCACAATTTCGGTGGAGTCGGCCAGCGTCACCGCGCCGTCCTCGATCGCAGGCAGTTTGTTCGTTGGCGACACCTTCTTCGCCTGGCCGCGCAGGAAGGCGAGGATCGGCACCTCGACGATCTCGTAGGAGACCTTCTTCAGGTTCATCACCCGTTTGACCTTCTTGCAGAACGGCGAGACCTCGAACTGGTAGAGCTTGACCATCGGTCCTCCGGGGGATCTGCCGGCTTATGCGGGCCGGGCATTCTTGTTAGGATACGCGCCCTGTCGGACGCCCCTTGATTTACTTGGGATCATTCGAATTATACAGAGCCCCGCTCCCGACGCGGGCGCACGGACCCCGGCCATGGCAATCAGATGCGGCATCGTGGGACTGCCCAACGTGGGCAAGTCCACGCTATTCAATGCACTCACCGCGGCGGAGATCGCCGCGGAGAACTATCCCTTCTGCACCATCGACCCCAACGTGGGCGTGGTGCCCGTGCCGGACCCCCGGCTGGAGCGGCTGGCGGCCATTGTCCGCCCCGAGAAGGTGCTCCCCACCACCATGGAGTTCGTGGACATCGCCGGACTGGTGGCCGGCGCCTCCAGGGGCGAGGGCCTCGGCAACAAGTTCCTGGCCAACATCCGCGAGACTCACGCCATCGCCCATGTGGTGCGCTGCTTCGAGAACGACGACGTCACCCACGTCGCCGGCCGGGTGGACCCGGTGGGCGATACCGAGGTCATCAACACGGAGCTGGCACTGGCCGACCTGGAATCGGTGGAGAAGGCCCTGGACAAGGCCGAGCGGGCCGCGAAGACCAACGAGAAGAAGGCAGTGGCCTGGCGGGACCTCCTGAAGCGGGTGAAGGCGCACCTGGACACCGGAGCACCGATACGCACCCTCGAGCTGGGCCCGAACGAACAGGCGGACCTGCGGGAGCTGTTCCTGCTGACGTCGAAGCCGGTTCTGTACATCGCCAACGTCAACGAGGACGGCTTCGAGGACAATCCCTACCTGGACGCCGTCCGTAATCTGGCGGCAGCCGAAGGCGCCGAGGTCGTGCCCGTATGCGCGGCCATCGAGGCGGAGATCGCCCAGCTCGACGAGGACGGCAAGGCGGAGTTCCTGGCGGACCTGGGGCTGGAGGAGCCGGGCCTGAACCGGGTGATCCGCGCCGGCTACCGGCTGCTCGGGCTGCAGACCTTCTTCACCGCCGGGCCGAAGGAGGTGCGCGCCTGGACCGTCCGGGTGGGCGCCACCGCGCCACAGGCCGCCGGCGAGATCCACACGGACTTCGAGAAGGGCTTCATCCGCGCGGAGGTCATCGCCTACGACGATTACATCGAGAAGAACGGGGAGGCCGGCGCGCGCGAGGCCGGAAAGCTGCGGCTGGAAGGCAAGGACTACGTCGTTCGGGAAGGCGACGTGATGCACTTCCGGTTCAATGTCTGAAGGTCATCTCCCCCGCGGCTCGACGATCCCCGGCTCCAGGTGGTCGTACTCCGGGAAACCACGCTCCGCGGCGAAAGCGGCGAGTTCGTCCGCGCACTGATCCGCGCCCAACAGCCGGTCGAAGTCGCGAATCAGGGCCGGCAGCTCGGCGCGGCTGCGGCGGCAGCAGGCCACGTAATCCCTCAGCAGATCCAGCAGACCCGTGTCCGCGTCCGCGCGCAGCCGCGCGTCCAGGCGGAAGAAGAACACTGCGCCGCCCCAGTAGAGAGTCGGGTATTTACGCTCGGCGTGCAGCCGGGGTGCCGCGGCGACGAAGGTCTCGCCATGCCGTGTGTAAGCCTGCTCCGCGCGCTGCAGCCGCTCGCGGTAGCGCCGCGCGGCGTCTGCGGCATCCAGGACTCCCATCACATGCATCACCTGGTATTGCATGAAGCTGGCAAAGCCTTCCGCGAACCAGGCATTCCGGCTGCCGAGATAGGGCAGCAGCAGGTGGCTGAATTCATGGGGGGCCGTCCAGTCGTTCATGAACGCTTGCGCAGGATGGCCCGGGTCGACGTAGAAACGGATGCCCTGGCGATGACCTCTCAGGGTTCTCGCCCAGGGCACGGGTTCGGACGAGTCGGTGCGTTCGAAATGGACGTGTATCGGAAACCCGAAGGGCCCGGCGAGCTGCTCCGTGGCTTCGGCGACCCTGGTGACCCAGGCCGTGAGCTTTGCCCGCTCTGCGTCGTCGAAGTGATCCGCGAAGTGAAAATCCAGATCGGCGGCCGCGGCGACCGGGCCGCAGAACAGAAACCACGACGCGATCAGGCCGCATAGCGGCGCCCTGCCAGGGCGCCTCAATCCTCGTCGCGGACCCACAGGAAACCCTGCCAGATGCGCTCCCTGTTCTCGCCACAGGCATCACAGGCACGGGCAGCCTCGTCATCGGTGAGCTGGGCGTCCAGATTCGGCATGAACAGCCGGCCTTCGATGCGGTCGCCGCCCGTCAGCCTGAGCTCGATGGGATATTCCGCGGCGCAGTCGTTCTCGCGCCGGTAACCCCGGCTGTAATACCAGCAGCGCCATTTTGCCCTGGCAGTGCCGCTATATGTATTCGTGTCCACCCGGGTGAGCCGGTAGGTGCCCGCCGGATAGCGCCCGTCCTCCGACTGGCGCCCCCAAGTCCCCTCCAGCCGGTCGCCGTCGAGAGTGAGCGACCGTCGCGTGTCACTGTCCGCAGACAGCCATGTGCCCGTGGGATCCGACGTCGGACGCTTGGTCTCTTCGCTCGTCGGGGTCGTCTTCTGCTCTCCCGGCGGATGCGCCTGCGCGGCGGCGGCGAGCGCCAGGATCGCCAGTGCCAGGATTGGTATTGCTGCTGTGCCTGTTGGTCCTCGCATCCCGAATCTCTCTGCCTACTTTAGCCGCCGGTTCATGCTTTCCCTCGTTCTGACCCGGCGGACTGCCCGGAATTCCGTCGCGTTTCAAAGCCAGGCCAGGCGGCTGGATTCTACCCGGTACAGCACCCAGTCGCAGAGACGCCGTGCCACGGTCTCGTCGATCCAAGGCACGGTGACGGTGTCCGCCGCCAGGACAAACTCGAGGTTGACCAGACCGTGGCGGCGCTGGAACGGTGACTGGACGATATCCACCCGCTGCACCTTGCGCAGCAGGAACGCCTGCAGGGTGGTACCGACGAAGCCCTGGCGCACCACCGCCGCATCCGCGGTGAGCGCGAGGCCCCAGCGGCTGTGCCGGCGTCGGGACAGAGCCCAGGCGATCCCTGGCGCAAGGACGGCCGTCGTCGCGGCCGCTGCCCACGCGCCGTTGCCCCCGAATACGAGCAGCGCTGCCGCGGCGCCGCTCCCGCCGAACAGCAGCGTCCGCGAGCGGACATAGCGGCGGGAGATCGGGTGGTACGCGTCGCCGTCCACGCACAGCGACAGGTCTCCGCTCTCGTCGCCGAAGAACAGTGCCGGTAGGCGCTCGACGAATGCGGGCCGCGCCAGCGGGATCAGGAAGCTCTTGCGGGTGTTGACCGCGTGGCTGGCGGCCTGCTTTGCGACCAGTCGGAAGGCGCCGAACAGCCGCAGCAGCGGGCCCTGGCGTACGCGGAGCACCTGCAGCTTGCCGAGGCCCATGGAGTGTTCGTGCGTGGTCAGCAGACCGCCCCGGGAGCGGAGGACCTCCCCGTCGGTGGTCAGCGTGTAGCCGTGATGGCGCAGGAAGGCGCCGAGCACGGCAATGCCCATCAGGACCGCGGCGGTGCCCAGCAAACCGCCCACGAACAAGGCAGCGGCGGCACCGGGCGACAGGCCCTGCAGCGTCTCGGCAGCCGGCGCGAAGGTGCGCTCCAGCCAGGGTCCGGCCCGCTCGCCCAGCTGATCGGCCAGGGGTGCCAGCACGGCGAGCAGGATCAGGGCCCCGTTGCCGGTGAGGCCGATACGCACCATGTCCCCCGATGACAGCGTCAGCAGGTTCTCGCCTTCCGCCGTTTCGCCGCTCTGCCGGACCGCGTCCGTCCCGACCGTCTCATCGCGCCGGCGCCGGATGCGTCGCCGCAGCGCATCGCCCAGATCGGCGGGGATGGCCGGCAGGTGACCCTCGGCGGTGGCAGAGCCCGCCGTGTCGAGTTTCAGGTCCACCAGGCCGAACAGGCGGTAGATCGGGTTCTGGGTGGTGTTGATGCCCTGGATACGGCCGTAGCCGATATCGAGTTCCTCGCGCTGGAAGATGCCCTGGCGGATGCGGATGCCTTCTTCGTCGACGCGAAAGCGGAAGCGCAGCCAGCGCCCGACGGCCACGAGGATCAGCGCGAGGAGGAGGGCGCCGGCCAGGGTGTAGAGCCGGTCCCGGGTGGTCCAGCCGGTGCTGATTACGACCGCGGTGGCGGGGACGATCGCCTGGAACAGATTGCGGGCCACGCCCCGCAGAATCTGGCCGACGTAGAACAGCACCGACAGCGGCGACACCCGCTGCCAGCCGTCCGCATCAGCCGGATTCATCGGCCTGCCCGGCACGCTGCAGTATGTGTTCCCGCAGGCGGTGTGCCTGGTCGGTCTCCAGCCCGCGTATCTTCAGGTCGCCGCCGCTGCCGCCGGCGGTATAGACCACGAGTGTGGCCAGGCCGAACAGGCGCTCGGTCACGCTGCTGGTCGTCTCCACGTGCTGGATGCGGTTGAAAGGGATCGCGATCAGCTTGCGACGCAGCACGCCGAGCCGGTACAGGAGATCGTGTTCCCGCAGGGCATAGCCCCGGCAGCGGACCGACAGCGGCGACCAGACGGTGACCACCAGCAGATGGACGGCGGCATACAGGCCGACGCCCCTCGCCAGGGAGGCGGGCGCATCGATGATGTCGAGGGCGGTAGCGCCGAAAACCGCGACCAGCACGATAGCCAGGGTGACCGCCTGTCCGGCGATCAGCTCGGCGAGGTAGCTGCGGGCGATCGGCTGCCAGCTCACCTCGTCGACGGAAGGCAGGGATTCCAGAGGAATCTCGGTGTTCTCGAACATGCGGAAACGGCTCGTGGGGCGGGCGTGCCGCGAGATTATACCGGTGCGCGAGGTCGGACACCGGCGCTTGACTCCGCGGCCCCTGCGGCCGACAATTCACGGCCCCCGACTCGGGGGTCCCCTGTCGTGGTGATGTAGCTCAGTCGGTCAGAGCGCGGCACTCATAATGCTGAGGTCGGTGGTTCAAATCCACCCATCACCACCATCTCTGCGGCCTGTCAGCCGAATATGCCGGCCTCGACCAGCTCGGTCTCGAAACCGAACTTCTCCTTCTCGACGATGCGGTCGGGGTACAGCACGCCGTCCAGGTGGTCGTATTCGTGCTGGAAGACCACCGCGTGGAAGCCGTCGGCGTCCCGTTCTATCGGCTTGCCGTACTGGTCGAAGCCCCGGTAGCGCACGTGCCGGTAACGCGGTACCCAGCCCCGCAGGCCGGGTACCGACAGGCAGCCTTCCCAGCCGCTCACCTGTGTCTCGTCCAGGATCTGCCAGGTGGGGTTCACGAGCACGGTAGTCGGTACCGGCTCGGCGTCCGGGTAGCGCGGGTTCGACTCGATGCCGAAGATCATGATCCGCCTGGGCACAGCGATCTGGGGGGCGGCGAGTCCGGCGCCGTCGGCGGCGGCCATCGTGTCGAACATGTCCCCGATCAGGTCATGCAGTTCGGGCGTGTCGAAGCCCTCGACGGGCTGGGAGACCTGCCGCAACCGCGGGTCGCCCATCCTGAGTATCGGGCGGACGGCCACTCAGAGTTCCTCCTGAACCTGGCCGTAGGCGAGCAGCGCGAACAAGCCGGTGCCGCCGAGGATATTGCCTATCAGGCTGGGCAGGATCAGTCCGAATACGCCGGCCACGACGCCCAGCTCGCCGGAGAGGATGAGCAGGAAGACCTCCGAGGAGCCGACGATGACGTGGGCGAAGCCACCGAGTGCGATGAGGTAGGTCATCACGACCACCACCCAGAATTCGCTACCCTTGGCATTGGGGATCATCCACACCATCGCGGCCACCAGGAAGCCGGCCGGGATGCCGAGGCCGAGTGCCTCGGCGGGTGACATCTGCGCGAACTTCCGGCTCGCCTCGACCATCGACAGGAAGTGCTCGGGGTGCACCGGGCCGGCGAAGACGATGAAGGCGGCGGTGAGCAGCGTGCCCACCAGGTTTGCGACCAGGACGACACCCCACAGGCGGCCGGTCGCCAGCCAGTGCTCCCGGGTGGGACTCTTCAGCAGCGGCAGCACCGCCGTGACCGTCTGCTCGGTGAACAGCTGCAGTCGCCCCAGCACGACGATGAGGAAGCCCAGGCAATAGCCGAAACTCGTCACTGCCGGAGCCCAGGCGGCTTCCGGCAGATAGTACATGAGCAGCCCGATACCCAGGAGGGACGCGGAGATGCCGACGCCGGCGGCGATACCGGACCACCAGAGCGAGGAGGTGGGGCGGCGCAGCTCCTCCATGCCCTCCCGGCGCACGATCTCGTAGATCACCGGCGAGCGCAGGCGTTGCCTCTCCTGGGCTTCCTCCTTCTCCTTCTTCTCGTTCACGGCATCTCCGCCATCAGGCGTTGCTGGTTAGGGGGGGGCAGTCGACTCAACTCGCAATCGACTCGATGGATCCCCGAATCGTCCGGTAGCCTTTCGGCAGCCCGGCATCGGGCGTGAAGCCGTAGAGTTCCTCGTCGGGCAGCGCCTCGCGCACGATGTCGCGCACCCGCAGGAGCTGCTCGATGTCGATGCCGGTTTCGCAGCCCATGCTGTCGAGCATGAACACCAGGTCCTCGGTGACGATGTTGCCACTGGCACCCGGCGCGAACGGACAGCCGCCGATTCCGCCGAGGGAAGCGTCGAGCGTGGTGATGCCCACCTCCAGCGCCGCCAGCGCGTTCGCCAGGCCCAGGCCGCGGGTGTTGTGCAGGTGCACGCCGGTGAGCGCGTGGTCGCCCACCTCGGCGCGCACCAGCCTCACCAGCCGCCGTACCTGGGCAGGGTTCGCGTAACCCGTGGTGTCGGACAGGCCCACCTCGTTGCAGCCGAGTTCCATCAGCCTGACGGCGAACTCGACTACCTTGCGCTCCGCCACGGGGCCCTCCAGCGTGCAGCCGAACGCCGTGGACAGTCCGCCCTCGAATTCCGGGCGCTCGTCCGCCGGCAGGGTGCCCAGCAGATCGACGATGGCGCGCACCTCCGCGAGCACCTCGGCGTGGGTCTTGCGCAGATTCGCCTTGCTGTGGGTCTCGCTGACCGACAGCGGCAGCGTGATCTTGTGGGCACCGGCGGCCACGGCGTTCTCGGCGCCCTTCAGGTTCGGCACCAGGGCGGCCACCGTGAGGCCGGGGATCGTGCGGGCATAGGCCACAATCTCCGCCGTATCGGCGAGCTGGGGCAGCAGCTTCGGCGGCACGAAGGAGCCCACCTCGATCTCGCTCACGCCGGCCGCCGCCTCAGCGGCGATCCAGGCCTTCTTGGCCTCCGTGGGCATGATCGACCCGATGCTCTGCAGACCGTCCCGCGGGCCGACCTCGCTCACCAGGATGCGGGTGGTATTCGCGCTCATAGGCTCTCGCTCTCGGCTGACGTACGGATGACAACCATACTATCCTACGCTAACGTCCCCAACCCGTAGTAGGGCCTTCAGGCCCGACTGCGGAATGGCTGAATCGGGGCTGAAGCCCCTCCTACAAGCTTCCATCGGGGCGGGCCTGAAGGCCCTCCTGCCTGCAAGAGGACGACGATGACACCAGACCGCGAAGACCTGCCGCTGGCCGGCATCCGGGTGGTCGAGTTCACTCACATGGTCATGGGGCCGGCCTGCGGGCTGATACTGGCAGACATGGGCGCGGACGTCGTCAAGGTGGAGCCGGTGAAGGGCGACAACACCCGGCGGCTGCTGGGCTCCGGTGCCGGCTATTTTCCCATGTACAACCGCAACAAGCGCTCGGTCTGCCTGGACCTGAAGTCGGCGGAGGGCAAGGCTGCGGCCCTGCGGCTGGCGGAATCGGCGGACGTGCTGGTGGAGAACTTCCGGCCGGGTGCCATGGACAAACTGGGCTTCGGCTGGGAGGCGATGCACGAGCTGAATCCCCGGCTGATCTACTGCTCGGAGAAGGGCTTCCTCGCCGGCCCCTACGAGCACCGCACCGCGCTCGACGAGGTGGCGCAGATGATGGGCGGACTCGCCTACATGACCGGCCCGCCGGGCAGACCGCTCCGGGCCGGGGCGAGCGTCATCGACGTCCAGGGCGGCATGTTCGGCGCCATGGGTGTGCTGGCGGCGCTGGAGCAGCGCCACCGTACCGGCAAGGGCCAGAAGGTGGTGAGTTCGCTGTTCGAGAACACCGTGTTCCTGGTGGGCCAGCACATGGCCCAGTACGCGGTCACGGGCACGCCGGCGGCGCCGATGCCGGCCCGCATATCCGCCTGGGCGGTCTACGAGGTGTTCGACACCGGCGATGACGAGCAGGTGTTCGTCGGCGTCGTGAGCGACACCCAGTGGCGGCTGTTCTGCGAGGCCTTCGGCCTGACGGAGTTCGCGCGGGACGAGACCCTGGCCGCCAACGGCGACCGGGTGCGGCAGCGCGACCGCATCATCCCGGTGATCAGGGAGACCTTCCGTTCCTACACCAAGGCCGAGCTGATGGAGAAGCTGGAGCAGACGGGCCTTCCCTTCGCGCCGATCGCCAGACCGGAGGAGATGTTCGAGGATCCCCACCTCAACGCCGGTGAAGGCCTCGTGGAGGTCACGGTGCCCGGCGGCGAGCATGCCGGCGAGACGGCGAAGCTGCCCGCGCTGCCGCTGGAGATGGGGGGCGAGCGCTTCGGCCTGCACCACGACGTGCCCCGCCAGGGGCAGCACACCGCCGAGGTGCTCGACGAGCTGGGTTATTCGGAAGAGGACATCGCCGAGCTGTTCGAACGCGGCCTGGCCGACGGCGAGTAGCCGGCCGGCACCGGCAGAGCCGGCGGCGCGGCAGCCCGGGAGACCCCGCCCCGGATACCGCGTCTCAGATGAACAGCGTCGCCGGGTGCTCCAGCAGCTCCTTCATGCGCTGGATCATCGCGGCGGCGTCGTAGCCGTCCACGAAGCGGTGATCGAACGACGATGACAGGTTCATCATCAGGCGGACCGTCACCTGGCCGTCGACGATCACCGGGCGCTGCACCGCCTTGTTCACCCCGATGATGGCCACCTCCGGCTGATTGATCACCGGCGTCGAGACGATGCCGCCCAGCCTGCCGAGGCTGGTGACGGTGATCGTCGAGCCTTTCAGCTCGTCCGGCTTCGCGCTCTTGTCCCGTGCCGCCTCGGTGACGCGCCGGATCTCCGCCGCGAGGTCGTCCAGGTCGCGGGCCTCCGCGTGGCGCACCACCGGCACCTTCAGCCCGTCCGGCGTCTGGGTGGCCACGCCGAGATGCACCGGATTGTGCCGCAACAGCAGGTTGCGTTCCGCGTCGTGGGTGGTGTTGCACTGGGGGAACTCCTCCAGCGCGCGGATCAGGGCGAGACCGATGAAGGGCAGCAGGGTCAGCCGCTCGTCCGGGTCCGGCTTTCTGCCGTTCAGGTGCTTGCGCAGCGCCTCGAGTTCGGTGACGTCGAGCTCCTCCACGTAGGCGAAGTGCGGGATCTCCTGCTTGGCCTTCGCCATGCGCTCGGCGATGACCCGGCGCAGACCGATGATCTTCACCTCGGTGGCGCCCGTGGCCCGGCGCGGCGGCCCCGATGGCGCGGCCGCCGTCTGCTGTTCCAGGTAGCGGTCGAAGTCCTCCCGCAGGATGCGGCCGCGGGGGCCGGAGCCCTCGACTTCGGTGAGGTCGATGCCGGCCTCCTTGGCGCGGCGCCGGATGGCGGGGGAGGTGATGACCTTGCCTTTGCGGGCGCGGGATTTGGAAGCGCCTGTAGGAGGGGCTGTAGGAGGCGCTGTAGGAGGGGCTTTAGCCCCGATTCCTTTTTCCGCCTCGTCGGTCGGGCCTGAAGGCCCTCCTACATGCTCCGATTCAGCCGAATCACCTTCAGTCTCGAAGATGATCAGCGGCGTGCCTACCTGCACGATGTCGCCGGGCTCGCCCGCGACCTTCGTCACCTTGCCGGAGACCGGGGAGGAGACCTCCACCGCCGCCTTCTCGGTCATCATGGTGCAGACCACGTCGTCCTCGGCCACCTGGTCGCCGACCTTCACGTTCCACTCGCCGATCTCGGCTTCCGTGGTGCCTTCCGCGAGGTCGGGGAGTTTGAAGACGTATTCGCTCATCCTGCCTCCATCACCTTGCGGATCCCGGCGGCCACGCGCTTCTGGCCGGGGAAGTATTTCCATTCGAAAGCGTGCGGGTAGGGCGTATCCCAGCCCGTAACCCGCTCGATTGGCGCCTCCAGGTAGTAGAAGCAGGCCTCCTGGATGCTGGCCGTCAGCTCCGCCCCGTAGCCGCTGAAGCGCGTGGCCTCGTGGGCGATCAGGCAGCGTCCGGTCCTGCGCACCGACTCCGCGATGGTGTCGATGTCCAGCGGCATCAGCGTGCGCACGTCGATGATCTCGGCATTCACACCGGCGAGTTCCGCCGCCGCCCGGGCCACGTGCACGATGGTGCCGTAGGTGACGATGGTCAGGTCCTCGCCCGCGGTCACGATGTCCGCCTTCGACAGCGGCACGGTGTAGTAGTCCTCCGGCACCTCGCCCTTCGGGTGGTTCGACCAGGACAGCGCCGGCTTGTCCGGGTCGCCGTCGAAGGGGCCGTGGTAGATGCGCTTCGGCTCGAAGAACACCACCGGATCCGGCGACTCGATGGCGCTGATCAGCAGCCCCTTCGCATCGTAGGGATTCGACGGCATCACGGTCTTGATGCCGCTCACGTGGGTGAAGATGCCCTCCGGGCTCTGGGAGTGGGTCTGGCCGCCGCGGATGCCGCCGCCGCAGGGCGTGCGGATGGTCACCGGCGCAGAGAAATCCCCGCCGGTACGGTAACGGATGCGGGCGAGTTCGCTCACCACCTGGTCGAAGCCGGGGTAGATGTAGTCGGCAAACTGGATCTCGGCCACCGGCTTCAGTCCGTTCACGGCCATGCCGATGGCCGCACCGATGATGCCGCCCTCGGCGATGGGCGCGTCGATCACCCGGTGTTCGCCGTACTTTCTCTGCAGGCCGTCCGTGCAGCGGAACACGCCGCCGAAGTAGCCGACGTCCTCGCCCATGACGATGACGTCGGGGTTCTTCTCCATCATCACGTCCATCGCCGAACGGATGGCCTGCACCATGGTCATCTGTGCCATGACTCAGTCCTCCTCCTCGAGTTCGAGCAACTGCCGGCGCTGGGCTTCCAGGTGCGGCGGCGTCTCGGCGAAGACGTCGTCGAACATCTCCGACGGATCCAGCCAGGGACCCTCGGTCATCGTCCCGTAGGTCTGGGCCTCCTTCCAGGCGGCGGAGACTTCCTCCTTGAGCTCGTCGCGCAATGCCTGGTGCTTGTCCTCGGACCAGTGGCCGATGGCAATCAGGTGATCCTTCAGGCGGTCGATGGGGTCGCCCAGCGGGAAGGCGGACCATTCGTCCTTCGGCCGGTACTTGGAGGGATCGTCACTGGTGGAGTGGGCGCCGCCCCGGTAGGTGACGTGCTCGATCAGGGTGGGCCCGCCGCCGCGGCGGGCGCGCTCCGCCGCCCACAGGGTGACGGCGTAGACGGCCAGCAGGTCGTTGCCGTCCACCCGGATGCCGGGTATGCCGAGGCCGAGGCCGCGGGCCGCGAACGGCCGCCGCTCGCCGCCGGCGAAGCCCTGGAAGGTGGAGATGGCCCACTGGTTGTTCACCACGTTCAGGATCACCGGCGCCTGGTAGACGGCGGCGAAGGTCAGCGCGTGGTGGAAGTCGGCCTCCGCCGTGCTGCCGTCGCCGAGCCAGCTCGTGGCCACGTGGTCCTCTCCCTTGATGGCCGCCGCCATGGCCCAGCCGACGGCGTGCGGGTACTGGGTGGCCAGGTTGCCGGAGACGGAGAAGATGTTGCCGTCCCGGCTGTGGTACATGATGGGCATCTGCCGGCCCTTGCACATGTCCCGGGTGTTGGACAGGCACTGGGACATGAGGTCCACCAGCTTCGTGCCGCGGTACAGGAACAGCGCCTGGCTGCGGTAGGAGGGGAAGCACATGTCGCCGGGCCTGAGCGCCATGCCCTGGCCGATGGAGACCGCCTCCTCGCCGAGGGACTGCACGTAGAAGGAGATGCGGCCCTGGCGCTGGGCCTGCCACATGCGCTCGTCGAAGACCCGGGTGAGCAGCATCCAGCGCAGCGCGCGCTGCAGCTCGGCAGCATCGATGTCCGGGTCCCAGGGCCCCACGGCCTGGTGCTCGTCGTCCAGCACCCGGACCAGGCCCATGGCGAGATAGTCGAGCTCCCGGGTGCGCGCGTCGATGGGCGGCCTGGCGTGGGCGCCCGCGGGCTCCAGTTGGAGATAGCTGAAATCCGGCTCTTCGCCGGGGCGTGCCGCAGGGTGCGGTATGTGCAGGCGTGACTTCTTCGTCATGCGTCGAGGATCCCTCCTGAGATTCTCATGAAACCTGTCGGTCGGCCGGTGCCGCGTCCTCCGTGGGCCGGGCCGCCACCGGGCCGCCGGCGACGATGCGCCGGGCGAGTTCGTCGGCGACCTCGTTCGTGGGCCGTCCCGTCTCCTGCGCCTCGGCGAAGATCGCGCGCAGGCGCTCCGGGATGCGGCTGATCTCGGCGCGCACCTCTTCCTTCGAGCTGCGGCCCAGGTACTCGCGCGCCACGCTGATGACGCCGCCGGCGTTGATCACGTAGTCCGGCGCGTAAAGGATGCCGCGCGCCGCCAGGCGCGCGCCGTCGTCCGCCGTCGAGAGCTGGTTGTTCGCGCCGCCGGCGACGATGCTCACCTGCAGCCGCGGGATGCTGGCGGAGGTGAGGATGTTCCCCAGCGCACAGGGTGCCAGTACATCCGCTTCCCTCGTGAGGAGGTCCCCCACGGGGACCACTTCGGCGCCCAGTTCTTCCCGCGCTCGTTCGGCGTTGCGCCGGTTGACGTCGGCCACGATCAGTCGGACGCCGGCGTCGCGCAGCAGCCGGCACAGGTGCCAGCCAACGTGGCCGACGCCCTGCACGGCCACGCGGATACCGTCGAGCGAGTCCGTGCCGAGTTTCGTCTCGACGGCGGCGCGGATGCCGAGGAACAGGCCCAGTGCCGTCCACGGCGACGGGTCGCCGCCGGCGCTCTCGCCGCTCTGGGGCAGGCCGGAGACGAACTCGGTCTCGGTGCGCACGGCCCGCATGTCGTCCACGCTGATGCCGACGTCCTCCGCCGTGATGTAGCGCCCGCCCAGCGAGGCGACGGCGCGGCCGAAGGCGGCGAACAGCTCGGGCGACTTCGGCGCCCGCTCGCTGGCCAGGATCACCGACTTGCCGCCGCCGAAAGGCAGCCCGGCGATGGCGTTCTTGTAAGTCATGCCCCGGGACAGGCGCAGCGCGTCGGTCAGCGCATCCGCATCGCTGGCGTAGCCCCAGCGGCGGCAGCCCCCGGCCGCGGGACCCAGCGCCGTGGAGTGCACGGCGATGATGGCCTCGAGCCCGGAGGCGGGATCGCAGAAATGGTGGATCGACTCGTGCTGATCGAATTCGGGATGATCGAAAACGCTCACCGGCTGCCCCCTGCAGTGTCTAACCTTCAAATATATCCCGGTGAAAGGGAATTATTTCTGATTTTTCATTGGCATCTCTGGCTAATGACGCATAATAAATGCGCTCTTTTCCTTTAACACGGGTTCCTCATGCAGACTCTCGATCTCGACAAGACTGATCGCCAGATCCTCAATCTCCTCCAGACGGAGCCGGGAATCAATGCCTCGGCCATCGGTGAGGCCATCGGGCTGTCCCAGTCCGCCTGCTGGCGGCGCATACAGCGCCTGCGCGAGGCCGGCGTGATCCGGGACCAGGCCGCGGTACTGGATGCCGAGAAGGTCGGGCTGAATACGATGGTGTTCGCGCTGGTGAAGCTCACCTCCCACGGTCGCAGCAACCTGTCCGCCTTCGCCGACGCCGTGCGCGCCTTCCCGGAGGTGCAGGAATGCTACCTGCTCATGGGTACGGTGGACTTCCTGCTGCGCATCGTCGCCGAGGACATCAAGGCCTACGAGCGCTTCTTCTTCGACAAGCTCTCCCAGGTGCCCGGCGTGCAGGAGATCACTTCCAATATCGCACTGTCGCGCATCAAGCACACGACGGTGCTGCCGCTGTAGCGCCGGTCAGAGTACGGCGGCGACGGATTCCACGAAATAGTCGATGTTGTCCGCGTTCAGCGAGGCGACGTTGATGCGGCCCGAGTCCACCATGTAGATGGAGAACTCGTCGCGCAGCCGATGGACCTGCTCCACCGACAGTCCCATGAACGAGAACATGCCGGACTGGCGCTCCATGAAGGAGAAGTCGCGCTCCACCCCGGCTTCGCGGAATTTCTCGGCCAGAACCCGGCGCAGGCCGTTGATGCGGTCGCGCATGCCGGCCACTTCCTCCTCCCACAGACTGCGCAGGTCGTCGGAATGCAGGATGATATCGATGACCGCCGGGCCGTGCGCGGGCGGCATGGAGTAGTTGGCGCGGGTGAGCTTGTTGATGACCGTCTCCACGGCGCTTGCCCGATCGGGGTTCTCGCTGACCACGGAGATGGCGCCGACCCGGTCCCGGTACATGGCGAAGTTCTTCGAGCATGACACGGCGACGATGACCTCCGGGCAGCGTTCCGCGAAGAGGCGGACGGCGAGGCAGTCCTCCTCAAGTCCCCGCTCGAAGCCCATGTAGGCGATGTCGATCACCGGCGTGAATCCCTGTTCGGCTGCCAGATCCGCAATCTCGTGCCACTGCTCGGGCTCGGGCGAGACGCCGCAAGGGTTGTGGCAGCAGGCATGGAACAGCACGGCGTCGCCCGGGCCGCGGCGGCCGATGGCGTCCATCATGTCTTCGTAGCGAAGGGCACTGTGTTCCGGGTCGAAATACGGGTAGCTGTGCATCTCGAGGCCGGCGGCGGGGAACAGCGCCAGGTGATTGCCCCAGGTCGGGTCACTCGCCCAGAGTGCGGTCTGCGGGCTGGCGGTGTGGATCAGGTCGCCCGCCACCCGCAGCCCGCCGGTACCGCCCGGCGTCTGGATAGTGCGCACGCGCCCGGCGCGGACCACCTCGCTGTCGGCGCCGAAGAGCACCCGGGTGATGCCCTCGTTGAATCCCGCTACGCCGGCCGGGCCGAGGTAGGCCTTGCTGGACTCGGTCTCGAGCAGGCGGCGCTCCGCCTCGTGCACGCAGCCGAGTATGGGCGTCTCCCCGTCCTCGTTGCGGTAGACGCCGATGCCGAGGTCGACTTTCTTCGGGTTGGTATCGGCGGCGTAGGCGGCGATGATGCCGAGGATCGGGTCGGGCGCGACGGCCTTGAGTTGTTCGAACATGTGCTTCCGCTTCTTCGTCTGATGCGCTCCACCGGGCGGCGGGCAGCGCGGTTCGATGGCCGGATCGGCGGCCTGCTCGGGGGTCTAGGATAACGCGAACCCGGCGCTTGTGTCCGGCGGCCCGCCGCTCAGTTGCCGCGGAACTTCGGCCTGCGCTTCGCGAAGAACGCGTTTACGCCCTCGCGGAAGTCGTCGGTCTGCCCGGTCAGCAGTATCTGGTCACGGTCCATGTAGATGGTGGCCCGTGCCATCGCCAGCGCCGAGGCGTTCACCGCCTCCTTCACCATGCGCACCGGCAGCGGCGGCAGTTCGGTGACCCGGCGGGCCCAGGCCAGCGCCGTCTCCAGCGCGGCGCCGTCGGCGGTGACCTCGTCCACCAGGCCCCATTCCGCAGCCTGCTCGGCAGGCAGTGCCTCGCAGAAGATGGCCAGGCGCTTGGCACGGGCCGGCCCGGTGAGCGCCACCAGCCGGGGCAGCGACTGCCAGCTCATGTTGATGCCGAGCGCGACCTCCGGCAGGCGAAACGCCGCACCTGCCGCGGCGATGCGGAAGTCGCAGGCTGCCGCCAAAGCGAGTCCGCCGCCGATGCAGTGCCCCTCGATCGCCGCGACGGTCACCTGCTCGATGCCCTCCCACGCAGCACAGAGATCGGGGCCTATGCGCATGGTCCGGCGCTGCTCCAGCAGGGTTTCCTGCGAGGGGCTGAACGAGCCGCCGGCAGACATATCCGCGCCGGCCGAGAAACTGCCGCCGCGCCCCGTCAGCACCACCGCGTGGACGGCCGGATCGCCGGACAGTCGCCGGGCCACGCCGGTCAGTTCCTGCATGAGTTCGTTGGATAGCGCGTTCAGCCGCTCAGGCCGGTCCAGCACCACCGTCGCGATGCCGTCCGACACGCTCAGTTCGATGTTCTCGCCGCTGTCTTCTGTCACCGTTCTCCGTCCTCTCCGCCGGGCCGGCCGCCATTCTAGCCCGGCTGCGCCGGCTGCGCCGGCTGTGACAGCACCGGGCCGGCTGCTATCCTCTCGCCCCCCCGAACCATCGAGGAACCCGTATGCCCGGACTCCGTCCGGAGGTCGACCCGGACGGCCTCCTAGAGTACTCCGTCGTCTTCACCGACCGCTCGCTGAATCACATGTCGGCTGCGTTCCGGCAGGTGATGAACGATATCTCTGCCGGCCTGAAGTCGGTCTACGCCGCGGATGCCGTGGTGCTCGTACCCGGCGGCGGCACCTTCGCCATGGAGGCGGTGGCGCGCCAGTTCGCCGCGGGCCGGCGGTGCCTGATCGTGCGTAACGGCTGGTTCAGCTATCGCTGGACCCAGATACTGGAGATGGGCGGCTTCGCCGCGGGCTCGACGGTGCTCACCGCCCGGCAGACCGGGGAGGGGGCGCAGGCGCCGTTCGCGCCGCCGCCGGTGGACGAGGTCGTCGCACGCATTCGCGCCGAACGCCCCGCGGTGGTCTTCGCCCCGCACGTGGAGACCTCGGCCGGGCTGCTGCTGCCCGACGACTACCTCCGCGCCGTCGCCGACGCCGTGCACGAGGCCGACGGGCTGTTCGTGCTCGACTCGGTGGCCTCCGGCTGCCTGTGGGTGGACATGCGGGCCGTCGGCGTCGACGTGCTGATCAGCGCGCCCCAGAAGGGCTGGAGCTCCACTCCCTGTGCCGGCCTGGTGATGCTGAGCGGGCGGGCCCTGGAGGTGGTGGAGGAAAGCACGAGCACCAGCTTCGCCTGCGACCTGAAGAAATGGTTGCAGATCATGCAGGCCTACGAGAACGGCGGCCATGCCTACCACGCGACGATGCCCACGGACGGACTGCGCCAGTTCCGCGACACCCTGAGCGAGACCGGCGGCTTCGGCTTCGAGGCGGCCCGCCAGGCCCAGCTTGAACTCGGCCGCCGGGTGAGGGGCCTGCTGGAAGAAGCGGGTTTCGCGAGCGTGGCCGCGTCCGGCTTCCAGGCGCCGGGCGTGGTGGTCTCCTACACGGACGATCCGGCCATCCAGAACGGCAGCCGCTTCGCCGAGCAGGGCCTGCAGATTGCGGCTGGCGTGCCGCTGATGTGCGGTGAGCCGGAGGACTACCGCAGCTTCCGCATCGGGCTGTTCGGGCTGGACAAGCTGGCGGACATCGACGGCACTGCGGATCGTCTGCGCAAGGCGCTGGAGACCCTGTGACCGGGAGCGCCGCATCCTGCTGAACGGTACAAAGACCGTCGTCTTCCCCTAGTCTTCCCCCCGGTCTTCGCCGGCTGCCGCGCCCGCTGGCTGGAGGTAGATCCAGGGCCGTTCCGCCCGGTCGCGCTCGCGGAAGGTCCGGATTTTCTCGTCGAGCTGCATGGTCTTCGCGATCGGGTCGAGCCCTTCCAGCAGCATCTCCTTGTCGCCCTCGCCGATGTCGAAGGGGTAGTCCGCACCGGCCGCGTCGGTGACGGTCTGCCCGGGCAGGTCGATGGTCACCTGCTGGGTAGGCTCGGCGTCCACGTGCAGCGCGATCGCCTCGATGTCCGGCTCGGCCAGGCGCACCGGCAGTATGCCGTTGCGCACGCAGTTGCCGTAGAAGATGGAACCGAAGCTCGGTGCGATGACGGCGCGGAAGCCGAAGTCCTTCAGCGCCCATACCGCGTGCTCCCGCGAGGAACCGCAGCCGAAGTTCTCGCCGGCCAGCAGGATGGTGGCGTGGCGGAAGGGTTCCCGGTTCAGCACGAAGTCCGGATCCTCCTCCCGGGCGGCCACGTCCCGGTAGCGCCAGTTCGCGAACAGGCCCTCGCCCAGCCCTTCCTTCGACACCCGTTTCATCTCGCGGCTGGGAATGATGGCGTCGGTGTCGATGTTGATGCGCAGCAGCGGCGCGGCAATGCCGCTGTGGGTCACGAACGGTTCCATCTCAGCCACCCTCTAGCGCGAACTCGCGCACGTCGGCAATGCGCCCCGCGACGGCGGATGCGGCCACCGTGGTGGGACTGGCAAGGTGGGAGCGGGTGCCCGGCCCCTGCCGGTTCTCGAAGTTGCGGTTGGTGCTGGTGATCACCCGTTCCCCGCGGCCGAAATGCTCGCCGCCAGCGAAGAAACACATGGAGCAGCCGGATTCCCGCCATTCGAAGCCGGCGGCGGTGAAGACCTCGTCCAGGCCTTCCGCCTCGGCCGCCGCCTTGACCCGGGTTGACCCGGGCACGCAGATGGCCTTCACGCCGTCTGCCACGTGGCGGCCGCGCAGCACGTCGGCCGCCGCGCGCAGGTCGGTGAGCCGGCTGTTGGTGCAAGAGCCGATGAAGGCGGCGTCGATGGGCGTGTCCGCCAGGGCCTGGCCGGGCGCGAGCGCCATGTATTCCAGCGCCCGCTGCATGGCCTTGCGCCGGTTGGCGTCGGGCTCGTCGGCGGGATCCGGGATGCGGCCGTCGACAGCGATCTCGTGCTGGGGGCTGGTGCCCCAGGTGACCCGGGGCACGATCTCTGCCGCGTCGATCACGATCTCCCGGTCGAACACCGCATCCTCGTCGCTGGCCAGCGAGCGCCAGTGGGCGACGGCGCGTTCCCAGTCGTCGCCGCTCGGCGCAAAGGGTCGTCCGCGGACGTAGTTGAACGTCTTGTCGTCGGGCGCGACGATGCCGCTCCAGGCGCCGAATTCCACGGTCATGTTGCAGAGTGTGAGACGGGCCTCGATGTCCAGGCTGCGCACCGCCTCGCCCGCGAACTCCACCACGTAGCCCACGCCGCCGGCGGCAGTGTGCTCGCCGATCAACGCCAGGATCATGTCCTTCGCGGTGACCCCGAAGGGCAGACGTCCGGAGTAGGTGACCCGCATCTGCTTCGGCTTCGTGACGGCCAGCGTCTTCGTGGCCAGCGCGTGCTCCGCCTCGGTGGAGCCGATACCCCAGGCGAGCGCACCGAGCCCGCCCACCGTGCCGGTGTGGCTGTCCGGGCAGACCAGGGTCACGCCGGGCAACGCGATGCCCTGTTCGGGCGAGACCACGTGCACGATGCCCTGGCTGGGGTCGCCGATATCGAAGCAGCGGATGCCGGCGGCGTTCGCCGCGGCCCGGGTGGAGGTGATGAACTCGGTGCCGCCGGGCATGGTCGTGACGTCGGAGCGCCCGGGGAAGGTGTCCACGATGTGATCCATGGTGCAGAACACCTGTTCCGGGTCCCGCACACGGCGCCCGGCCGCCTCCAGGCCCCTGAGCGCGATGCTGCCCGTGCGCTCGTGCAGGAAGATGCGGTCGATGTAGAGCAGGGTGGTGCCGTCGCCGGGATCGCCGATCTCGGCGACGGTGTGCTGCGCCCAGATTTTCTCTGCCAGGGTGCGACCCATGGAGTCTCCGTCTTGATTCCCGTCCGGAATATCACATGATAGGCCCACCATTGTAGCGCCCGGCATCCCATGCATCTGTTCTTCGACCTCGACGGCACGCTCACCGACCCCCGCGATGGCATCACCCGCTGCATCGCTCACGCGCTCGAGCAGCTGGGCAGGCAGCCGCCGCCGCTCGCCGCGCTGGAGCGCTACATCGGACCGTCCCTGTTCCTGAGCTTCCGCGAGCTGCTCGGGACGGAGGACGAGGAGCGGGTGCGCGCGGCGGTGGCGGCGTACCGGGAGCGCTACACCGACACGGGCCTGTACGAGAACCGGGTCCACGAGGGTATCCCCGCCGTGCTGGACGGCTTCCGCCGCGACGGCCACCGCATGCTCGTGGTGACGACCAAGCCGACGGTGTTCGCGCGCAGGGTGGTCGAACATTTCGGCCTGGCGGACTACTTTGCGGACGTCGTCGGCGCCCATCTCGACGGCAGCCGCTCCGGCAAGGCGGAGCTGATCGGCCATGCGCTGGAGCATCACGGACTGGTCCCCGCCGACTGCGTCATGATTGGCGACCGGCGCGACGACATCCGCGGGGCCCGGCGCACGGACATGGATTCCATCGGGGTGCTGTGGGGTTTCGGCAGCGCCGCCGAGTTGCGGGAGGCGGGGGCGGGTGCACTGTGCGAGCACCCATCGGAGCTGCCGCCGGAGGTTGCCGCGCTCGTGGCGCGAAACAAGGGCGCTTAGGCGCGTTCTCCCGCGGCGCTCCTCGCTGCCGGAGCGAACCGGCCCGGTGCGGGAGGGCAGTCGGCGGGCAGCCGGCGCGAGCCGTCCGCCTGTGACCCGGCCCGTTGACAATTCATTGTACAAATCAATCGCTTAGCCTCAGATTGTATACAATCCGGGCGGTTCGCCGGCGGCGATATCGTCCGTGGCGTGGCCGCGCACGCCGCTGGCCGGCCCCGTTGTGCACCTGCGACAATTGCGTATTGCTTTGAAAACGCGGGTAGGATGAGGCAGGATGCGCGCAACGGGGAATCGATGCGTTGCGGATTTGCACGGATGAGCCGAAACGTCTGATTGTGCAATTGTTTTTGAGCAGGGGAGTATCCATGAGCAAATCTATCCGATCCGGGCTGGCCCTCGGCACAGCCCTGCCGGTACTACTGGCGCCTTTGTTGTTTTCCGCAAGCGCCAGCGCGCAGGTGGAAGAGATCATCGTCACCGCCGAGCGCCGGGAGGCGTCCATTCAGGACGTCCCGGTGGCGGTTAGTGCATACAATGACCGGACGCTGGAGGCGCTGCAGGTCGAGGACACGCTGGACCTGATCAACGTGGTCCCCAACCTGTTCGGCGGCCAGAACACGGGCATCGGCAGCGCGAACATGTACTACATGCGGGCGCAGGGTAACGACGAATCCATCGCCACCTTCGACCCGCCGGTGGGCACCTACGTCGACGGTGTCTACGTCTCCCGTCAGAACGCCAACAACTTCACGCTGTTCGACGTCGAGCGCATCGAGGTGCTGCGCGGGCCCCAGGGGACGCTGTTCGGCCGCAATACCACCGGCGGCGCCATCAACGTGATACTGAAGGACCCGTTCCCTGAGCAGGGCGGCTTCGTGGAGGCCGGCTTCGGCCGTTTCGGTGAGTACCGGCTGCGGGGTACCGTGGATCTCCCGGTGAACGACACGTTCCTGACCAAGTTCTCCGCCTACCATATCCAGAACGACGGCTGGCTGGAGAACCGCAACCCGTCCGTGGGCGGCGACTACAACGTGCGCGACAGCATCGGCCTGCGGGCGGACCTGCGCTACATGCCGACGGCGCTGCTGACCTGGGACCTGACACTGGAGTACATCGACGACGAGGCCGGCAACATTCACGGCGACCTGGTCGGCGACGACCGGGTGTCCACATCGGTGGCGCCGCTCGGCGCACCCGCTACGGCATTCGACTTCCTCAATTTCGTATCCGCGGGGAGTTTCGTGCCGCTCAGCTATGAGCAGAAGGCCGACTACAGCAGCGTGTCGGAGACGACGAGCATCATCTCCGATCTCAATTACGCTACCGACGCCGGCGAACTGGAGTTCATCCTCGGCTGGCGCGAGCTGGAGCAGGACTTCTTTCTGAACTTCCCGAACGCGCCGGGGGACAACGACGACTTCTTCTGGATCGACAACAACGGCGTGCACGAGCAGTTCACCGCCGAGGTCAAGTGGTCGGCCCGCTACTTTGACGACAAGCTCGACTTCGTATCCGGCGTCTTCTACCTGAACGAGGACAACGAGACCGACTTCGCCGACTGGCTGCTGGGCTCCTTCGTCCTGGCCGACCGGGTGATGGAGAACACCACCGACAGCTGGGCCGTCTATGCCCAGGGTGATTACGCGCTCACGGACAAGTGGACGCTGACACTCGGCGCCCGCTATACGGACGAGCAGAAGGAGATATCGATCACCGACAACCTCGGCAGCAGAGGCATCATCGGCCCGCCGCTCACTCTGGAGACCGAGAACCTGATCGCCGCCGGTATCCCGGTGGAGCAGGAGGAGTCCATCGTCACGCCGCGCGTCGCGCTGAAATACGATTACTCCGACGACCTCATGGTCTACGCCTCGGCCACCCGCGGCTTCAAGTCGGGCGGCTGGAACGCCCGCGAGGCCACCGCGCCCGCGATGCAGCCCTTCGGCCCCGAGAAGCTCTGGGCCTACGAGCTCGGCTTCCGCGCCGATATGTTCGGCGACCTGGTGCGGGCCAACGGCACGCTGTTCTATACCGACCTCGAGGACCTGCAGACCACGTCGGCGGCGGCGGGCGACTTCCTGACCACCAACGCCGGCGGCCTGGAGGTTACCGGCTTCGAGCTCGAGGTGAACGCGGTCCCCACCGACTGGCTGAACCTGTTCGTATCGCTGGGGCTGCAGGACGCCGAGTATGTCGACATCCAGGACCAGATCGACGCCTGCACGGTGCCCAACACGGAGATCGCGGCGCTCGACGCGAACTGCGACGTTGCGGATCCGAAGCGTTCCCCCGACTGGACGCTGACCGTCGGTACCTTCCTGAACTTCCCCATCGCCGGGCTGGGGGCCTCGCTGCAGCCGAACATCTCGGCCCGGTTCATCGGCCCGAACGTCGTCGGCACCCGTCAGCTGGGCGAGAACGACACCGAGGTAATCACCAACGCCGGCGTCGCACTGGTGGACGACGAGGGCGTCTGGTCGATCACCGCCGAGTGCAACAACTGCTCGGACGAGGAATACATCACCTCGTTCCTGTTCACCAACTACTGGACGCCGCCGATGACCTGGCAGGTACGCGGCCGCTGGAACTTCGGCGCGCGCTGAGGCATGAGCCGCCGGCAGCCGCCGGTGCCGGCAATGCGGGAAAACGCCCCCTCTGTGGGGCGTTTTTCCTTTCGGGCCGCGCCGCGCGGAAGGGCGCGATCGGCCGGCGGGCCGCGCCCGATCAGGCCAGGCGTTCCAGCACCTTCACGAACTCCGCCGGGTCCGGGCGCTCGCGGGGATCCCGGGACCGGTAGGCGTAACGGATGATGCCCTCGCTGTCGACCACCACCGAGACCGGCCGCAGCGTGTCGCTGCCGAAATCGTCCCGGTGTTCCTCCGGCACGCCGCCGGGGTGGACGATGCCGAGTGCCTCCGCGGCGTTCAGGCCGGGATCCAGCCAGAAGGTCAAGTCCACGTCGAAGAAGTCGGCCACCCGGCGCGTGGTCTGCTGGGGCTCCGGCACCACCAGGATCAGGCGGGCACCCAGTTCGTTGATGCGCCGGTAGTGGCGGGTGAGGCCTTCCACCTGGGATGAACAGAACGGGCACCAGTTGCCGCGCAGGAAGATGATCACGGCGGGCAGGCCGCGCAGGTCGGTGGGACCTGCCGGCTCGCCGTCTTCGGTGCGTACGGTGAAGTCGGGGATGCGCCGGCCGCGCACGAGGCGGCGGCCCGCCTGTTCGCCCCGGCGGCGCAGGATCCATGCCGCGAGGCCTGCCGCGAGCAGCAGGGCGACGACGGATGCCGTGACGATCGTCGCGACCATTGCCTTATCCATGTGCACCTCGAGCGCCCCGCGGGCGCTTTCGCGCGAGGCTGCATTCTAAGGCTTTACCCGGACGCGGGAAAACGCGAGCATCGGTCGCCGGTTCGACAGGGCCGCGGTAACGTCACCCGACGAACGGCCGACGATCGCGGCTGCTATGGGGGAGGCAAGATGGACTTCGAGATTCCGGCAGCGGTGCGGGAGAAGCTGGCGGCGCTGGACCGCTTCATCGAGGCGGAGATCCGGCCGCTGGAGGCCGCGGATGACAATGTCCGTTTCTTCGACCACCGGCGCGAGCATGCGCGCACCGACTGGGAGCGGGGCGGCCTGCCCGCCGCCGACTGGGAGGCGCTGCTGGCCGAGATGCGCCGCCGTGCAGACGCCGCCGGCCACTACCGCTACGCGCTGCCGCGGCAGTTCGGCGGCGACGAGGCGGGCAATCTGGCGATGGCGCTGGTGCGCGAGCATCTCGCGGCGAAGGGTCTGGGCCTGCATAACGATCTGCAGAACGAGAGCTCCGTCGTCGGCAATCTGCCCGTCGTGCTCATGCTGCGGGACTTCGGCACGCCGGAGCAGGTCGAGCGCTACGCGGAACCGGCGATCACCGGCGAGCATCCCGTCGCCTTCGGACTGACGGAGCCGGAGCACGGCTCAGATGCCACCTGGATGGAGACCCGGGCTGTGCCGTCGAGGCGTGACGGCGCGCCCGGCTGGCGCATCACCGGCGAGAAGATGTGGAACACCGGCATGCATGTCGCCGGAACCGACCTCGTGTTCGCGCGCACGGGCGGAGAGGACGGTGACGCCGACGGCATCACCTGTTTCCTCGTGCCCGCCGACGCCGAGGGGGTCCGGATCGAGGAATACCTGTGGACGTTCAACATGCCCACGGATCATCCCCGGGTCTCCTTCACGGACGTCTGGGTGGGCGAGGGCGCCGTCCTGGGTGAGGTGGGCCGCGGCCTCGCGGTGGCCCAGCATTTCGTGCACGAGAACCGTATCCGCCAGGCGGCCAGCAGCCTGGGCGCGGCACAGTACTGCATCGAGCGGGCGGTGGCCCGTGCCCGGGAGCGCAAGCCGTTCGGCAGGGCGCTGGCCGCCAACCAGGGCATCCAGTTCCCGCTGGTGGAGCTGGCGACCGAGGCGGAGATGCTGCGGGTGCTGGTCCGCCAGACCGCCTGGCAGATGGACCGGCGGTCCCGCCGGCGCATCGCCGCGGAGCTCTCGGACAAGGTGGCCATGTGCAACTACCGGGCGAACCGGCTGTGCTGCGAGGCCGCCGACCGGGCCATGCAGGTGTTTGGCGGCATGGGCTATTCCCGGCACGAACCCTTCGAGCACATCTACCGCCATCACCGGCGCTATCGCATCACGGAGGGGGCGGAGGAGATCCAGATGCGCAAGGTGGCCGGGCACCTGTTCGGTTTCATCCGCGGTTAGCGGGGCGGCTTCTCCCTGCTGCCGGCGGCGCCGTCCTCGGTCGCGATGCGAGCGCCGGAGTAGCCCGGCTGGTCGATGGCCAGACGGTCCAGCGTGGTGCGTTCCAGGTGATCGAGCAGCGCCGCGTCCTCGATGCCCATGCGGCCCGTGCGGATTTCGGCGCAGAGCGCCCGGTTGAGTTCGGCCCGCTCGCCGTGGCGGCCGAGCAGCGTGCTCAGGCGCGCGGCTTCGGCGGCGTCGGCGGCCGGGGCCAGTTCGAGCTCCCGGCGGGCGATGTCTACCACGTTGGCGGCCACCAGCGCATGGAAGGCCCGATGGCCGTCCAGCTCGTCACGTGCCTCGGCCAGGAAGCCGCGCACGGCCTCGAGCAGCTCGCCGACGTCGGGTATCGCTTCCATCAGTCCCTGCCCCGCAGGATGTTCAGCATGTCGATCTCCGCCTCGCTCACCCGCCGGCCGATGGCGGCGCGTTCCACCGAGCGGTCCACGCCCCGCCGGTAGATGTCCGCCATGGTCATGCACATGACGCCCCACTTCAGGCTGCCCATGAGCTGCCAGTAGCGCATCCGCTGCTCGTCCTCGGCGCCGCCCGCCTCGCCGCTGGCCTCACGATAGCCTTGCAACAGTTCCCTGCGCTGCCCGAATCCGCCCACCGGGCGGTGGCTCATGCCGAAGCGCCAGGAGTTCACGGTGATCCAGCCGAGGTCTTCCATGGGGTCGCCCCGGTGGGCCAGCTCCCAGTCCAGCACGCCGGCCAGTCCCCGCTCGTTCACCACGAGGTTGCCGTTGCGGAAATCACCGTGGACGAGGACGGGGTCCGCTGGCTCGGGAAGGTTGTCGGCGAGCCAGCGGAAGGACAGTTCGAACACGGGGCGGGCCTGGCCATAGGCGTCGTAGCGCTGCCGGTAGGCGGCCAGCACGTCGGTCGCCTGCATCTCCGGCAGGCCGGCCGCCGTGTGCGTGCGCGTGGCATGGATCGCCGCAAGTGCGGCCCCGCACTGCCGGGCGAGACGGCTGCGCGCATCAGCGTACTGGTCGCGGCGGAGGATGCGCGGTGCCAGCGTCTCGCCCTCCAGCCGCTCCATGACGTAGCCGCGGCCCAGGCCGTCGCCGGGCGCGAGCACGTGCACCACGCCGGCCACCGGCAGGCCAGCCTCGGCCAGCTCTCTGACCAGCCGCCCCTCCACGCCGGGGCCCAGGCCCGGCAGCTGCGCATCCGGGCTGGCGCCACCCTGGACCCTGCGCAGGATGAGCGGCCGGCGGGCTTCGCCGATCACCCGCTCGAACGACCAGGTCTCCCGGCTGGCACCGCCGGTCAGCCGGCGCAGTCCCTCCACCCGGCCGGCCCCGCCGGTGAGTATCCGGGCGAGCGCCCCTGCCAGCTCATCGGCCTGCGATGCTTCATGCGGTGCTTTACCGGGGGGTGCCACGCCATTACTTTAGCGGACATCGGCGCGGCAGTGGGTGCGGCGGACCGTGCGGAGCGATGGACGACAGGGGGGACGACGATGGAGAACATGGCACTGGTCACCGGCGCATCGGCCGGCATTGGCGAGCAGCTGGCGCGCATCCACGCGGCGAAGGGCGGCGATCTCGTGCTGGTGGCCCGCAGCGAGGAGCGGCTGGCGGACCTGGCGGGGGAACTCATCGACCGTCACGAGGTGAACGTGCGCGTGGTGGCGCGGGACCTCGCGGTGCCCGGCGCCGCGGAGGGACTGGCGGACGAATTGCTGGCCGAGGGCCTCGTGCCGGACATCCTGATCAACAACGCCGGATTCGGCGGGCAGGGCCGCTTTCACGAACGGGACTGGGCCCGCGACCGGGACATGATCAACCTGAACGTGATGGCGCTGGCGGCACTGACCCGCGGCTTCCTGCCGGCGATGGTGGAGCGGGGCAGCGGTCGCATCCTGAATACGGGCTCCGTGGCCGGCTTCCTGCCGGGACCGAACTTCGCCACCTACTTCGCCACCAAGGCCTTCGTGCTGTCGTTCAGCGAGGCCATAGCAGCCGAGCTCACTGGTACCGGCGTGACGGTGACCGTGCTCTGCCCGGGTCCGGTCGCCACCGGCTTCGTGGATGCGGCCGGCATGACCAACCGGCAGATGTTCGACGCGGTGGCGGCGCCGGCGGAAGACGTGGCCCGCTACGGTTACCGGGCGATGATGCGCGGGGACGTGGTTGCCGTCCCCGGGGTCGCCACGCAGATCTCGCTGTTCCAGCTGCGCTTCATGCCCCGCGGCCTCACCCGCGCGATCTCCCGGCTCACCATGGGGAATCTCTAGCGGGCGCGTCGATCAGGTCTCGAGCACGATCTTGCCCATGTGCTCGCCGGACTCCATGAGCGCGTGGGCACGGGCTGCCTCGATGAGCGGGAAGGAAGCGAACACCGTCGGCCGGATCCTGCCGGCTTCCAGCAGGGGCCAGATCTCGCGTTCCAGGCCGGCGGCGATCGCCGCCTTCTCCTCCACCGTCTGCGGCCGCAGCGCCGAGCCGGTGATCGTCAGCCGCTTCCTGAGCACGTGGGCGAAGTTCGCCTCGGCCTTCGGGCCCAGCAGGAACGCGATGAGCGCGTAGCGCCCGTCGTAGGCCAGCACATCCAGGTTGCGCTCCACGTAGGGGCCGGCCACCATGTCGAGCACCACGTCCACACCCCGGTTGCCGGTGATCTCCTTCGCTGCGGCCACCCAGTCGCTGTCCCGGTAATTCAGGGCATGGTCCGCGCCCAGGTTCCGGCAGTATTCGCACTTGGCGTCGGTTCCCGCCGTCACGATCACACGGGCGCCGCGGGCCTTCGCCATCTGGATGGCGGCGCTGCCGATGCCGCTCGAGCCGCCGTGGACGAGCAGCCATTCTCCCTCCGCCAGGCCGACGCGCATGAAGACGTTGTACCAGACGGTGAAGAAGGTCTCCGGCAGGGAGGCCGCCTCGGTGAGCGTGAGGCCCTCCGGCACGGGCAGGCAGTGATCCGCCGCCACCCGGCAGTACTCGGCGTAGCCGCCGCCGTGGGCGAGGGCGCAGACCCGATCGCCCGTCTGCCAGCGCACGGGACCCTCGCCGGCGGCCACCACCTCGCCCGCCACCTCCAGCCCGGGCAGGGGGTCGGCATCGGGGGGCACCGGGTACAGACCCTGGCGCTGCAGGCAGTCCGGGCGGTTCACGCCGGCGGCATGCACCCGGATCAGCACCTCGCCCGGGCCGGGGGCCGGCACGGGTCTCTCCACTGCGCGGAGCACTTCGGGTCCGCCGGGCTCCGTGACGTCCACGGCGGTCATCGTTGTCGGCAGGTCCATGGGAGCTCCGCGGTCGGTCGATCAGTCGGACAGGATACGCGCGCGTGCCGCCTCGATGATACCGCCGTTCAGTGCTCCCTCCACCTCCACGGAGCGGCCCTCGGCGCCGGCGTAGAACGCGTCGGCGTCGATCGCCTGCCCGTCCTCCTGGAATACCGTCGAGCCGTCCGTGACGACGGTGACGCCGAGCAGGGCGAAGCGATCCTGGCCGAAGTCGCGGGCGCGGGCACGCAGGACGACGCCGTCTGCGGCGTCCACCCGGGTCACGCTCCGCGCCTGCAGTGCCGTGCCGCTCTCGGTGCCCGCCGCCTCGACGCGGTCGCCGCTGGCGATGTCGTCGAAGGAGAACGGCCGCTGGCGTGTGCTGCTCGCGTCACGGAAGCGGGTCATGCCGTCCGTGCGTACGGTGACGCCGGCGACGGTCAGCGTCTGCGCTGGCGGGTCGAGAGCGGTCACGGGTCCTGCCAGCCGCGCCTGGCTGGGCGTCTCGATCGCCACGCGTTCGGCCAGGACGGCACCCGAGTCGGTGACGGTTCCTGCCACCTCCACGCGGACGTCGAGCGCGAGCATAGAGGCGTTGCCGCCGGTGAAGACGGTATCGCCGTCGGTGGTGACCGGCTGGCCGTCCACGTCGAAGTCCTCGGCGGAAGCGAAGCGGGTTATGAGGCCCTCTACCTTCGCCGTTTCGCCCTCGCCGGCGTCTTCCACACCCTTCTCGCGGAAGCTCAGCGTCTCGGCAATCAGCGTGCCGTCGTTAGTCCGCTGGCTGCCCCGGGCCTCTACCCGGTCGCCGTTCGACGGTGCGCCGTCCGGGAAGCCGTCGAGGCTCGCGCCGCCGTAGTCGACCCGCGTACCGCCGATACGCAGGCGCTTCGCCGCGTCGTCCACCTGGGCGGCGGTCCCCGTCAGCTCCAGCCGGTCGGGGGCCGGCTTCAGCCGGATCAGGGTGGCCTGCACGCTGCCGTCGGCCCGGTCGAAACCGCTCACTTCCGCCGCATCGCCGACGGCGAGATCGGCTAGGCTCGCGGCCGTGCCGCCCTCGAACAGCGTGTCGATGGAGACGTGCACCGTGCGCCCGAGGATGACCGCGGTGCGCGAGGCGGTGTCCACCGCATCCACCGGGCCCTCCACGTTGTCGTCGAATTCGATGCGGCTGGCCGTGCCCGTATCGGCGCCGGGCAGCTTCTCGCCGCGCAGCGTGACCACGGCGCCCACCGAGAGCCCCGCCTCGGTACCCGGCTCGCCGTCGAGGACGATCTCGGCGCCGCCGGTCCCGTAGCGCACGCCGTTGATGACGACGCTGCCGAATCCGGTGATCTCGCCCTTCGTCACGACGGCCACCGGGTTGCCGCCCCGGTCGACCCCGGCTACCTGTTCGCTGCTGTCGCAGCCGCCGAGCAGCGCGGCCGCCACGGCCGCGGCGCACAGCACGGCGACGCCCTGCCTGTGTGTCCTGTCAGTCATCGCTCTCTTCCCTGGTCTGCGGGCCCTGGATGAAGTAGAGGCCGACCCCGAGCCGCACCGTGTCCGTGTCGTCCCTGCCGGCCTCGCGTTCCTTCTCCGCCAGCCAGTCGTCGATCATGTAGAGGAACTCCTCGCCCTTGTCCTCCAGCAGTGTCTGCAACTCGGCGACGGCGGCGCGGGGCACGTGCAGCGCGGTGGCCCGGCCCTCGAAGCGCGAGGGCTCGTCTGCACCCCTTCCGAGGTTGTGGTTCACCGTGGTGCCGACGTCCTCCAGCACCTCGCCGGCACGCCGCAGCGTCTCCGTGTCGGTGGCCGCGGGCATGTAATAGCGGTGGACGGCCCTGAGCCGCCCGTCATCCGTCTCCTCCACCGCACCCGAGGTGACCAGTTCCTTCAGCATGGCCTTCGGGGGGATGTCGCCGGCATAGCGGCGGAGCAGCTCGGTGAAGCTGTGCTCGCTGTTCTCGTAGTCGAGCTCCCGGGCGTTGCCGTTGCCGTCGGAGAAATCCGGGTCCTGGTGCCAGCGGGCGAGCACACGGGTGGCGTTGTTGGTCTTGCGGGTGAGCGATTCGTCGAGCTGCCCGTCCAGCATTTCCCGCTGGCGCTTTACCTCCCGCCGTGTCAGCCCGGTGAGGATGGAGGTGCGCGAGACGTTGGTGGGGCGGCCGCCGATGCCGTAGTCGCTGGTAGCCACCTGCACGAATACCGACTTGCTGATATCGGCGAATTCCCGCCACGTCATGCCGCCGCGCAGCATGATCCGGGCGATCGGCTGCAGCAGCCGGCGGCACGCGTCAATCAGGATTCTGCGGTACTCGTCCATAGCCGGTGCGAAGCTCACCCGTTTACCCGGACCGGCGTCTGCGCTCGCGCGACATAACGGCGCGCGAGCGGCTACACTGCGGTCAAGCGCCAGAGTATCCAACGTCAGGCAGGCTCGAGTCCATGACGAAGCCCACGGTTCCGAGAGAGAAACCGCACACGCGCCATTACATAACCCGGCGCCATCCGCTGCATCTGTTCCCCGGCCGCTACACCCGGCCCGGCACCGCACCGGGCGATCTCACGCCACCGCCGGAGGCCGAACGCATACCGGTATCGCTCTCCATCATGGATTTCGACGAGGGCGAGCTGATGGAGAAGAGCGACTGCAGCCTTGCTGATGCCCGCGCCGTCTTCCGCAGCCCCCGCGCGACCTGGCTGCACGTGCAGGGTACGCCGTCGGAAGAGCTGCTGCGCGCCATCGGCGATGCCTACGGGCTGCATCCGCTGGCGCTGGAGGACGTACTGCACACGGGCCAGCGGCCCAAGGTCGATACTTACGAGGAGCAGCTCTTCGCCATCGTCGGCGCGCCGGAGCACCGCGGGGAGGGCGTGGTCACCACCCAGCTCAGCCTGTTCCTCGGCGATACCTGGCTGGTGAGCTTCCATCCCGGGCACGAGGACCCGTTCGGGCTGGTACGCCAGCGGGTACGCCGCCACGGTTCCCGCATCAGGGAGCGGGGCGTCGACTATCTCTTCTACGCGCTGATCGACACGGCCGTGGACCTGACCTTCCCGGTGATGGAGACTCTCGGCGAGCGCATCGAGGACCTGGAGATGACCGTCTTCGACGACCCCAGCCGGCAGGCGCTGGACGAGATCCATCGCCTCAAGCGCGAGCTGGTGGTGCTGCGCCGCAGCCTCTGGCCCCAGCGCGACGCGCTGAACGGACTGGTGCGTGACGAGCACGGGGCGCTCGCGGCGGAAACACGCCCCTTTCTCCGCGACTGCTACGACCACACGGTACACGCCCTCGACCTGGTGGAAAGCTACCGGGAGATGGCCTCGAGCCTGCTGGAGGTATACCTGTCCAGCCTCTCCAACCGCATGAACGACGTGATGAAGGTGCTGACCGTCATCGCCACGGTGTTCATCCCGCTCTCGTTCATCGTCGGCGTCTACGGCATGAACTTCGACACCGGGGCGAGCCCCTGGAACATGCCCGAGCTCGGCCTGCGCTACGGTTATCCCCTGTTGTGGCTGGTGATGCTGGCCATCGTGGCCGGCATGCTCATCTGGTTCCGCCGCAAGGGCTGGTTCTAGCCGCTCTACTGCTGGGCCTCGCTCAGCCGGTGGGCGGAGGCGGCCGCTGCCACCGACAGCGCGGCCAGCGCCACCAGCGTCCAGGCCGCGCCCACCAGGCTCGCGACGCCGCCGAAGACGCCGCCCGCGAGCAGCACGACGCCGATCACCGTGTTGCTCACCGCTACGTAGCTCGCCCGGTTCTCCGCCGTGGCGATGTCCACCAGGTGAGTCTTGCGTCCCAGTCGCACTCCCGCATGGGCGATGCTCAGCGCGAAATAGGTGGCCGCGAAAGCGACCGGCAGCAGCGGGAGTTCCGGTGCCAGGGAGAGCGCCGCGGTCGCCAGACTCGCCGCCGCCGCGAGCAGTGCGGCCCGCTTCATCACCAGCCGGCTGGAGCGGTCCGAGAGGCGTCCCCACACCGGTGCGCTGAGAAAGCTGGCCGCACCTGAGGCCAGCATCAGCGAGCCCAGCCCGGACAGGGTGTCGTCCATGCTCCGGTTCGCCAGACTCACGTAGAACGGCGCCGCCAGTGCCGTGGACAGGAGCAGCGTGCGGGTGACGAGAAACTCCCTGAGGTCCGGGTCGCGGCGGATGAGCCCCAGCTGCCTGACGGCCTCGGAGAGCGCATTGCCGCCGCCCTCGGTGGCGCCCGCGTATTCCGCGAGTAAGCTGTAGACGGCGGCGGCGAGCAGCCACAGGCCGCCTGCAGTGAACAGCACGACGACGAAGAAGCCGGTGTCCCGGCTGCCGGGATCCAGCGCGATCGCGGCGATGCCGACCGCGACGGTGACGGCGCCGGCGGCCGAGGCCGCGTAGCCGGTTACCGAGCCCCGGCGGGTCTTGGCGATGGTCTTGCCGAGCACGTCCTTGCTGGCCACCGAGCAGATGCCCCGCGCCAGGCTGAAGACGGTGAGCAGAGCGAGGATCGCCCAGCCCGCCGATGCCCCCTGCAGGGTCAGGGCGACCGTGCCCATGCCGATGACCGCGAAGCCCTGCAGCACGCTGCCGGCCACCCAGAACCACTTGCGCACGGGGACGGCTCGGAGATAGCGGGCGACCACGAGCTGGGGCAGCAGGGCCAGGGATTCCCGGATGGGCACCAGCCAGCCCAGCATCCACGCCGGGGCGCCGAGGCTGGTCACCAGCCAGGCCAGCACCAGCTTCGGCCCGGCCAGCCGGTCGCCGGTCTTGGTAGCGACCAGGGCAGCGATGTGCAGCAGGTAGTTCCGCGGCTGCTCCCGGCAGGAAGCATCCGGGATGTCCTTGCACACCCGGGCGTCCTCGTCGCCGGTGAGGAGATCGTAGATGTCCCGGGCGGGTCCGGGTTTCGGTGCCGTCTGCGCCAACGCGCCGCCTCGTGTCGCCGTGAGCCCGGGGGATACTACCAAACCCGTGCCGCCCGGCCGGCGCGGGCCGCCGTGCGCGGCGCCTGCCGGATGTGTATGCTCGGCAGACACCGACGCTTAGCGGGAGGCCCGAGATGGGACTGGAAATCGGCGGCCTGTTCGGCCTGATCATCCTGATACTGGACGTCTATGCGATCGTGAAGACCCTCGGCAGCCGGGCCAGCACCGGCAGCAAGGTGCTCTGGATCGTGGTCATCCTGATCCTGCCGCTGCTCGGCCTCATACTCTGGGCGCTGTTCGGGCCTAAGAGCTAGGGTTCGCTCCCCGTCAGGAACGCCCGCGCGTCCCGCGCCGTGCGGGCGGGCGCTTCTTCCATCGGCACGTGACCGAGGTCGTCGTAGACGACGAGGCGTGCATCGGGGATGTCGGCGGCGAACCGCCGGCCGTACTCCACCGGAATCCACTCGTCGCGCCCGCCCCACTGGACGAGCGTGTGTGCGCCGATCCGCCCGAGCGTGGCGGCGGGGTCCTCGCGGCCCGCGGCGGAGGCCGACCGCACCCGCTGCACGAACGCCTCCCGGTTGCCCTCCCGCAGCGACAGCTCGAAATACCGTTGTACGAGCTCCTCGTCCACCAGGCTGTCGTCGGCGTAGACCTCCTCCAGGCTGCGGCGGTAGAGGCTGCGGGGCGTCAGTTTCGCCAGTACGTCGCCGACGCCGGGCAGCGCGGCGAGCTGGAAGAGAAGGGACGGTGACCGGCGTATGCGGTAGCCTGATGCGTCGATGAGGATCAGCCGGTCCACCCGCTCGGGATGGGCCGCCGCGTAGTTCCAGGCAATGCGCCCGCCCAGGGAATTGCCGGCCAGGTGGAAGCGGCCCAGACCCAGGTGATCGGCGACGGCGTGCACGAACCGCAGGTAGGCATCGATGGAGTAGTCGCCGTCCGGGTGCGGTCCCGTCAGACCGAACCCGGGCAGGTCCATGCGCACGATGCGGAACTCGCCCGACAGTTCCTCCACCCAGCCGTTCCAGGTGTGCAGCGATGCGCCCGTGCCGTGCAGCAGCACCAGCGCCGGGCCGTCTCCCTCCACCGCGAGGTGGGCGTTCATGCCGCCGATCTCCGGGAAGGCGGAACCGGTGACCCGGTAGCGCTCGGCCAGGGATGCCGCGCTGCGCTCGGGCTCGTAGGCCCATGCCACCAGCACTGCAGCGGCGATGAACAGCATCAGCAGGATGTTGACGACGGCTCTCATGTTTCGCTCCCGATTGAACTGCCTCCGGCGGCTCTCCCTGCGCCGTCCGGTCGATGGTAAGCGCCGCGCGTCGCCGCGGCCAGCGCTTCCCTTACGGCCTGCCGGACGGGTCGTTACAATGCCGGGGCCGACGCGCCGCGGGGCGCAAGCGAGCCGGAGCGATTATGAGCCGACCACTGTGGCAACCGTCCCCCGAGCGCAGGGCGGGCGCGAACCTGATGCGCTTCGCCGCCTTCGCCGCGGAGGCCCGCGGCGAGGGTTTCGCGGACTACGGGGAGATGTATCGCTGGTCGGTTGACGAGCCGGAGGCGTTCTGGTCGACCCTGTTCCGCTTCCTCGATCCGGTCTGCCGGCGGCAGCCCGTCACGGTGATCCGGAATCCCGACGCCATGCCCGGCGCCCGGTTCTTCCCGGAAGCGGAACTGAACTTCGCCGAGAATCTGCTGCGTTATCGAGGACCGCTGCCCGCCGTCATATTCCACGGCGAGGACGGGACCCGTCGGGAGCTCAGCCGCGACGAGCTCCACGCCGAGGTGGCCCGGGTCGCGGCGGGACTGAAGCGTGCCGGCGTGGGACCGGGCGACCGGGTGGCCGGCTACCTGCCGAACTGTCCGGAGACCGTCGTGGCAATGCTGGCGGCCGCAAGCCTGGGCGCCGTGTGGTCCTCCTGCTCACCGGACTTCGGCGAGCAGGGCGTGCTGGAGCGTTTCGGCCAGATCGCGCCGAAGGTGCTATTCGTCACCGACGGCTATCGCTACAACGGTCGGGTGTTCGACCTCCGCGGCACGGTGGCCGGCATCCTCGAGCGTCTGCCCGGCGTGGAGACCTGCGTGGTGGTGCCGTTCGTCGAGCGCGAGCCGGCCATCGAGGACGTTCCCCGCGGCGTTCACTATGCGGATTTCGCGCAGGACGCCGAGGACATCGAGTTCGCGTCGCTGCCCTTCGATCATCCGCTGTACGTGATGTATTCCTCGGGGACGACGGGCACGCCGAAGTGCATCGTCCACGGCGCCGGCGGCACGCTGATCCAGCAGATGAAGGAACACGTCCTGCACGTGGACCTGAAGCCCGGCGACCGCATGTTCTACTTCACCACCTGCGGGTGGATGATGTGGAACTGGCTGGTCGCCGGACTGGCGAGCGGCGCCGCGATCGTGCTCTACGACGGCTCGCCCTTCCATCCCGACGGCGGACGGCTCTGGCGCATGGCGGAGCAGGAACGCGTCAGCGTGTTCGGCACGAGCGCGAAGTACATCGCCGCTCTGGAGAAGGCGGACCTGCATCCCGGCCGTGATCACGACCTCTCCGCGCTGCGCACGGTACTCTCCACCGGCTCGCCGCTGGCGCCGGCCAGCTTCGACTATGTGTACCGGGAAATCGCGGACGACGTCCTGCTGGCCTCTATCTCGGGCGGCACCGACATCCTGGGCTGTTTCGCCGGCGGCTGTCCGCTGCGCCCGGTGTGGCGGGGAGAGCTGCAGTGCCGGATGCTGGGCATGGCGGTGGAGGTCTGGGACGAGGACGGCACCCCCCTCGTGGGCGAGAAGGGCGAGCTCGTCTGCACGCAGCCGTTCCCCTCGATGCCGGTCGGCTTCTGGAACGACGAAACCGGCGAGAAGTACCGCGAGGCTTATTTCGAGCGTTTCCCCGGCGTGTGGGCCCACGGCGATTTCGCGGAGCTGACCCGGCACGACGGCGTGATCATCCACGGCCGCTCCGACGCCGTCCTGAACCCGGGCGGGGTGCGCATCGGTACGGCGGAGATCTACCGCCAGGTGGAGAAGGTCGACGAGGTGCTCGAGTCCGTCGCCGTCGGCCAGCGCTGGGACGACGACGTGCGCGTGGTGCTGTTCGTCGTGCTCCGGCCCGGCGCCGGGCTGGACGAGGCGCTGGAGGACCGCATTCGCCGGGTCATCCGGGAGAACGCGACGCCGCGTCACGTGCCGGCGAAGATCCTCGCCGTGGCGGACATCCCCCGCACCATCAGCGGTAAGATCACCGAGCTGGCCGTGCGCTCGGTGGTGCATGGCGAGAGCGTGAAGAACACGGACGCGCTCGCCAACCCGGAGGCCCTGGAGTATTTTCGCGACCGGCCGGAGCTCGCGGAATCGTGAACGCCTTCGAGGGTGCGACCGTGCATGCCGAGGCCATACGCCCGGAGTGGATCGACTACAACGGCCACATGAACGTGGCCTGGTACGTGCTGCTGTTCGACCACGGCGTGGACGGCCTGTGGGACGAGCTGGGACTGGATGCCGCGTACCGGGAGGAGACCGGCGGCACCACCTTCGCCGTGGAATGCCACGTGAGCTATCTGCGCGAGCTGCGTGAAGGCGACCCGGTGACCGTCACTGCCCAGCTGCTGGCCTGGGACGCTAAACGCATCCACCAGTTCCAGCGCATGTACCACGCCGAAGAGGGCTGGCTGGCCGCCACCTGCGAGTGGATGAACCTGCACGTGGACACGGCCACCCGCCGTGTCTCGCCCTGGCCCGGGGAGGTGCTGCTCCGGCTGGGTGCTTTCGCCGAGCGACACCGGGGCGCGCGCTGGCCGGAACAGGCGGGGCACCGCATGCGGGTCCCGGCGCCGCTCGGCCCCGAACGGCCGGCGGCGGAGCAGGCGGGATAAGGAACAGCGGGGCGGCGCAGCCGGCCCCCGAGGAGCAGAACCAATGACCGAGCACGTGATACTCGCCATCGATCAGGGCACCACCAGCAGCCGTGCCATGGTCTTCGACGAGCAGGCCCGCATCCTGGCGGCGAGCCAGCAGGAGTTCCCCCAGGTGTTTCCGCGGCCCGGCTGGGTGGAGCACGACCCGGAGGCGATCTGGCGGAGCGTGGTCGCCGTCATGCACGATGCGCTTGCGGACGCCGGCTGCCTGCCCCGGGACGTGGCCTGCATCGGCATCACCAACCAGCGCGAGACCACCGTGGTCTGGGACCGGCGTACCGGCGAGCCGGTGTACAACGCCATCGTCTGGCAGGACCGGCGCACGGCTGCGAAATGCCGCGAATACGCCGCGGGCGGCGGCGAGGAACTGGCCACTGCCCGCTCCGGCCTGCGCATCGATCCCTATTTCTCCGCGACGAAGCTGGCGTGGATCCTGGACAACGTGGAGGGCGCCCGGGAACGCGCCGAACGGGGCGAACTCGCTTTCGGCACCATCGATACCTTCCTGCTCTGGCGCCTGACCGCGGGCGCCGAACACCGCACCGACATCACCAACGCCTCACGTACGCTGCTCTACGACATCCACCGTCAGTGCTGGGACGAGGACCTGCTCGCCCATTTCGGCGTGCCCGCCTCCCTGCTGCCCGAGGTCTGCGACAACGCCTTCGGCTTCGGCACGACGGATGCGGACAGCCTGGGGGCGACCATCCCGGTGACGGGCATGGCCGGCGACCAGCAGGCCGCCCTGTTCGGCCAGGCCTGTTTCCATCCCGGCATGACCAAGAGCACGTACGGCACCGGCTGTTTCGTCATCGCCAACACGGGCGAGCAGCCGCTGGCCTCCGGTCACCAGCTGCTCACCACCATCGCCAGCCGACTGGATGGGCGGCTCACTTACGGGCTCGAAGGCAGCATCTTCGTGGCGGGCTCGGCCATCCAGTGGCTGCGCGACGCGCTGAAGATCATTGCCGCCGCGCCCGACTCGGAGGCGATCGCCGAGGCGCAGGGCGTCATCGACAACATCCACGTGGTGCCCGCCTTCGCCGGCCTCGGCGCGCCCCACTGGGACCCGGACGCCCGCGGCGCCATCCTGGGGCTCAGCCGGGATACCGGCGTCGCAGAGATCGTCACGGCCACGCTGCAGTCGGTGGCTTTCCAGACCCGGGACCTGATGCTCGCCATACGCGATGACGGCCTCGACGTGGAGTTACTCCGCGTGGACGGCGGCATGGTCACGAACGACTGGCTGGTGCAGTTCCTCGCCGACATGCTCGGCATCACGGTCGAGCGCCCGCGCATCACGGAGTCCACGGCCTTCGGCGCGGCCTGTCTGGCCGGGCTGCAGCGCGGCGTATTCGATTCGCTGGAGCAGCTGGAACGGCTCTGGCAGCGCGATGCGCTGTTCGAGCCGGACATGCCGGCGGAGCGCCGCCGGGCGCTACACGACGGCTGGCTCGCCGCCATCGCCCGGGTGCGTTCGGCCGCGCAGAGGGCCTGAGGCCGACGGTCAGTCCGGGTCCCGGCGCACCGGATCGGTGTGGCGCACCGGGCCGCGGTGCTCGCCACCTTCCCCGGCCGGCGCCACCACCGCGTAGCCGGCCGTGAGTGCCAGCGAGTGGACGAGTACGGCCATGATCGGCAGATAGTGGCCCAGGGCCACCCTGCCGGCCCCTGCGAATTCCACCAGCCAGACCGCCAGCTCGGCGAAGACGGCCAGCAGCAGCATCAGGGCGACCAGCAGCACCAGCCAGGCGGGCAGGCGGGCCCAGCAGGCGGACAGGCGCCCCTGGCCGTCCGGCGGCAGGAGACGCAGGCACAGCACGGCCAGTGCAGCGGTCGGCAGCAGCAGCCAGCCGGTCAGTGCCAGCAGGGACCGCATGCCCGGGCCCCCGGCGCCCAGGAACAGCGCCATCATGGCGGTGAAGGCCAGCAGCAGGCCGGTGATGGCCAGGGTCAGCGTCGCTGCGGCGACGAGGACGGCGCGCCCGGCACCGGGCGGCGAGCGGTCCGGCCGCTGTTCGGTAATCGTCATTGCCGCATTGTGCCCGCCGGGCGGGCGTATGCAACAGGCGGGCGCGCTCAGCGGTCGACGGCAGCGGAGAGGACGCCGGACCGGTCGTGGTCTGCGGCTGTCTCGTTGCGTGCGAGATGGCTCATGAACTGTTCGGTGGCACTGCCCCAGCTCTTCTCCAGCGCGGCCTGCCGGCAGGCCGCGCGGTCCAGCGCCAGTGCGCCGCGGACGGCGACGGCGAGATCCTCGTGCAGGATCCCGGTGCGTCCGTGCTCGACGACGTCGCGGGGGCCGGTCACCGGGTAGGCGGCCACCGGCGTGCCGCAGGCCATAGCCTCCAGCATCACCAGGCCGAAGGTATCCGTACGGCTGGGGAAGACGAAGACGTCGGCGGCCGCCAGGTGTGCGGCCAGTTCCGCGCCGAAGCGATAACCCGTGAATACCACCTCCGGGTACTCGCTGCGGAGCCTCGGCAGGTCCGGCCCGTCGCCGACCACGTACTTCGTGCCCGGCAGCCGCAGCTGCAGGAACGCCTCCACGTTCTTCTCCACGGCGACGCGGCCCATGTAGAGGAGGATCGGCCGCCGGTCGGTCAGGTCCGCCTTCGGCTGCGGCCGGAAAGTCTCGACGTCCACCCCGCGGCTCCAGAGCTGCAGATCGCGGAAACCGCGTCCGGCCAGTTCGTCGCGGACGGCCGGGGTGGGTACCAGGGTCGCCGCCGCGGGCCGGTGGAAACGCCTGAGCCAGGCGTACATCCAGGCCACCGGGATGGGGGCGCGCTCGCGCACGTACTGCGGGAAGCGCGTGTGATAGGACGTCGTGAAGGCGAGGGCGCGGCGGCGGCAGTAGCGTCTGGCGGCGAAACCGAGGGGACCCTCGGTGGCGATGTGGACACAATCCGGCCGGAAGGCATCCAGGGTGCGCCGGATGCGGCCGTAGGGCAGCACCGAAAGCCGGATCTCCGGATAGGTGGGGCAGGGCAGTGTGCGGTGGTCGGCCGGGGTGAGCATCTTCACCCGGTGGCCGGCCCGGCTCAGTTCGTCACGGGTCCTGCCCAGCGTTGTGACTACACCGTTCACCTGCGGCAGCCAGGCGTCGGTGACGATCGCGATTCGCATGGCCGGCAAGTGTCCGGCGCCATTATTACCGTATTCTTGCCGTTCGGAGAAAGTTCCGCGAAAACCGCGTGTCACCGTTTCTTAAACAAGCTGTCACGTTCCTGACTTGTCCCCCGGTGAAACTCTCGCCAGCTTCAGGGCAACCCGGGAGTAGGGTTCCGTGCAGACGATGTGGCAGCAGGTGGCGGCAGCCGAAATCGCCCTCACCCTCAAGGTCAACCGCCTCGGTCAGCGCACGCCGATACTTGCCCTGTTCCGTGCGGTGAGTCGCCTGGGCGATGGGTTGGCATGGTATGCGGGGCTCGGTGTCATGCTACTCATCGGCGGCGCCGGGGCCGCCGGCCCGGTGCTGCAGACCGGTGTCACGGCACTGGCGGGCGTGGGGCTGTACCGGTTCCTGAAAGAACGCCTCGTGCGCGAGCGCCCCTTCATCGAGTTCGCGGACATCCAGTGCGGTACCGCGCCGCTGGACCGCTACAGCTTCCCCTCCGGCCACACGCTGCACGCGGCCCTGTTCTCGGTCTTCTTCCTCGTCTACCTGCCCGTACTCGGCCTGGCGGTGCTGCCCTTCGCCCTGCTGGTCGCGGCCTCCCGGGTGGTGCTCGGCCTGCACTATCCCACCGACGTGATTGCGGGCGGCACCATCGGTCTCGCGCTCGCCGGCACCAGCCTGGCGCTCCTGCGCTTCCCGCCGATCTCCTTCTGACGTTCGCTGACGCCCGCCGCGCGGCCGGTTGCGACGGGCTGCCCCGTTGCCGGGAATTCTAGGGACCGATACGCCAGCTGTCCCACACGAGCAGTGCGCGGACACTGGCGTCGAACAGCAGCGCGACGACCACGAAGGCCGCCTCGGTGCGGGCCTCGAGCAGCCCCGCGACGAACCCGTCCATCAGGCCCCGTCCGGCGGCCTCTCTGCCGCCTGCGCCGACTGGCCGAGCCAGTAGGCGATGTTCTCGAGGTTGACGCTGGCCGGCTGGCCGTCGTCCCAGAAGGCCGCGATCAGCCGCTCGTCGGCGTGCAGGAGCGTGCCGATATGACGCGACAACGCGGCGTAGGGGCGCAGTGAATCCGGCGCGGAGGAACGACTGGTCATGGGTTGGGCGATGGGTTGAGCGATGGGTTGGGTCATGGGATGGGAATTGGGATGGTGCCCTGTCAGGCGACGGCGCCGAGTTCCGCCTGGCCGAGATCCGGTTCGGCCTGTCCGTCCCAGGACACCAGACCGAGGCGGCCCTCCCTGTTTTCCACCAGGGCGGTGCAATGCTCCACCCAGTCGCCGTCGTTGCAGTAGAGGACGTCGCCCGCCTGGCGTACGGCCGGGCGATGGATGTGGCCGCAGACGATGCCGTCCAGGCCCTGCCGGCGCACGTACTCGATCGCTGTGTTCTCGAAGCGGTGGATGTAGTCCATCGCGGCGTTGATGCGCATCTTGACGGCGCTGGCCATGCGGACCGGGCGGTAACCGAGGCGGTGACGCATGCGGTTCAGGCCCGCATCCATGTCCACCAGCCAGCGATAGGCCGCGGAGCCCAGCCGTTCCTTCAGCGAACCCACGCGCAGATCCCGGTCGAACTCGTCACCATGGGTTACCAGCAGCCGGCGGCCCGAGCGGGTCTCGTGGATGTGCCGGCGGCGGATCTCGATCAGACGGTGATCGGTGCCGTCGAAAAAGCGCAGCTCCGCGTCGTGGTTGCCGGGGATGTACATCACCCTGGTGCCCTGCCGCGACAGCCGCATGATTTCGTGCAGCACCTCGCCGTGGACCGGCGGCCAGTAGACGGTGCTGCGCATCGCCTCGAAGTCGAGGATGTCGCCCACCAGGAAGAGCTGATTCGTCTCGAGCGAGCGGAGGAAGTCGAGGAGTTGTCTGGCGCGGCAGCCGCGGGTACCCAGGTGTGTGTCCGAGAGCCAGACCGCTTCCGCCTGCACCCGTGCTTGCGCGTCCTCCATGTCCTCTACCCCGCCGGTGGTCCGAGATGGCGGTGAAGATAGTCACGCAAGTTGAAGATTTTCTTACGCCGCCGTGACGTTTTGATGGCTTCTTCCCCGGCGCCGCTGGGCCGGAGGGCACGCTCGCGGCGCCCTCCGCTGCGCAACTCGGGTACACTTGGCGTCCGCCGAGGCGCGCAGGCGGCTGCGTCTGCGACAAGAATGACGCCCGGCCGGACAGGGACGGGCCCCGTGCCGGCCCGTCGACATCCAGTGTCAGAAGCAGGAGAGGGGACATGCCGGAAACAGTGCCCAAAGACAAACTCGCCGATTACATCGACAGGGACATGCCACCGTCGGACTGGCTCGCGATCGAGCAGGAGCGCATCGACGCCTTCGCCGACGCCACCCTGGACCATCAGTTCATCCACGTGGACGAGGAGAAGGCGGCCCAGACGCCGTTCGGCACCACCATCGCCCACGGCTACCTCACGCTCTCGCTGCTGCCCTATCTCACCGACCAGTGCGGCGTGGTGCCGGAGGGCATCGCCATGGCCATCAACTACGGCTCCAACAAGGTCCGCTTCCTGCAGCCCGTGAAGGTGGGCAGCGAGGTGCGCGCCCACGTGAAGCTGAAGGACGTGAACGAGAAGAAGCCGGGCCAGATCCTGACCACCTCCGAGGTCACGGTGGAGATCAGGGGCGAGGACAAGCCGGCCCTGGTGGCCGAGACGCTGGCCCTGTACTTCGTGCAGTAAGCCCGGAACAGCAGATAGACAGAGGGAGGCAGTAGTGACGATCCGATTCGACGATCAGGTGGCAATCGTGACCGGCGCCGGCGGCGGCCTTGGGCGCTGCCATGCGCTCGAGCTCGCACGCCGCGGTGCGAAGGTGGTGGTGAACGACCTGGGCGGCGCCCGGGACGGCAGCGGCGGCTCCAGCGAGGCCGCCGAGGCCGTGGTGGCCGAGATCGAGGCCGCCGGCGGTGAGGCCATCGCCAACGGCGCCAACGTGGCCGACTACGGGCAGGTGCAGGCCATGGTGGCCGAGGCCGTGGACAAGTGGGGCCGGGTGGACGTGCTGGTGAACAATGCGGGCATCCTGCGCGACAAGAGCTTCGCGAAGGCGAGCCTCGAGGACTTCCAGCTCGTCGTCGACGTGCATCTCATGGGTTCGGTGAACTGCACCAAGGCCGTCTGGGAGATCATGCGCGAGCAGAAGTACGGCCGCATCGTCATGACCACCTCTTCCACGGGCCTGTACGGCAACTTCGGCCAGTCGAACTACGGCGCGGCCAAGCTGGGCGTGGTCGGCTTCATGAATACGCTGCACCTGGAAGGCCAGAAATACGACATCCGCGTGAACTGCCTGGCACCGGTCGCTGCCACCCGGATGACCGAAGGCCTCATGCCGGAGGAGGCGCTGGCGTTGCTGCAGCCGGAATACGTCACCCCGGCGGTCGTGTTCATGGCCAGCCCCGATGCGCCGAGCCGCCAGATCATCTCGGCCGGGGCCGGCGGCTATGCCCGGGTGTATCTCGAAGAGACGCCGGGTATCTGGCTCGCCCCCGAGGAGCGCGACGCCGATCACGTGGCCGCGAACTGGGACCGGATCGCGGACAAGAGCGGCGCCGAGGAATACCAGGACGGCAGCGGCCAGAGCATGAAGTTCCTCACCCGCGCGGCGAAGGAACTGGGCATCAAGACCGGCTGAGGGGCCCGATCCCGAGGCCAGCGACAGGCGGGCGCCGCCGCCCGCCGGGAGTACAGCAGTGAAAGAAGCGGTAATCGTATCCACGGCGCGCACGCCCATCGGCAGGGCCTACCGGGGTGCGTTCAACAACACCCAGGCCCAGACCCTGGCGGCCCATCCCGTCCGCGAGGCGGTGAAGCGCGCCGGCGTGGACCCGGCCGAGGTGGACGACGTGATCATGGGCTGCGCCATGCAGCAGGGCTCCAGCGGCCAGAACGTCGCACGCCAGGCGCTGCTGGCCGCCGGCCTGCCGGACACGGTGAGCGGTATGACCGTGGACCGGCAGTGCTCGTCCGGCATGATGGCCATTGCCATCGCCGCCAAGCAGGTGCTGCACGACAACATGCCCATCGTCGTCGGCGGCGGGGTCGAATCCATCAGCCTGGTGCAGAACGAGCACATGAACACGTTCCGCGCCAAGGACCCGAACGTGATCGCCGCCAGCGAGCACATCTACATGTCCATGCTCGAGACCGCCGAGGTGGTGGCGCGGCGCTACGGCATCAGCCGGGAGCAGCAGGACGAGTACGCCCTGCAGAGTCAGCAGCGCACCGCGGCCGGCCAGGAAGCCGGCGCCTTCGACGACGAGATCCTGCCCGTGACCACCACCAAGGGCGTCATGGACAGGGAGACCAAGGAGATCAGCTTCGAGGAGGTGACCCTGGCGAAGGACGAGGGCAATCGGCCCGACACCAATGCCGAGGGCCTCGCGAACCTGAAACCGGTCTTCGAGGGCGGGGTGATCACCGCCGGCAACGCCAGCCAGCTCTCCGACGGCGCCTCCGCCTGCGTCGTGATGGACTCTAAGCTCGCCGAGAAGCGGGGCCTGGAGCCGCTTGGCATCTACCGGGGCATCGCCGTCGCCGGCACCGAGCCCGACGAGATGGGCATCGGCCCGGTGTTCGCGGTGCCGAAGCTGCTCGAGCGCACCGGGCTGAAGATGGACGACATCGGCCTGTGGGAGCTGAACGAGGCCTTCGCGGTGCAGGTGATCTACTGCCGCGACAAGCTCGGCATCCCGAACGACCTGCTGAACGTGAACGGCGGCTCCATCTCCGTCGGCCACCCCTACGGCATGTCGGGCGCCCGCATGGTGGGCCATGCGCTGATCGAGGGGCGCCGGCGCGGCGCCCGCTACGTGGTGTGCACGATGTGCGTGGGCGGCGGCATGGGCGCGGCGGGTCTGTTCGAGGTGCTCTGAGATACTCTGAGGTACGGCGCACCCCGACTTGACGGCTACCGGCCCAGGCCCAATCATCGTCCCCGGCGTCCCGGCAGCCGGGGCGTACCGCCATCCGGCCGGGGGGCCGGGGACCAGGGGGGACCGGCACGCATTGCTCCGTGCGCGACAGAAAATCGGCAAGTACCGCATCGTTCGCTGCCTGTCCAAGGGGCCGCTGGCCAATGTGTATCAGGCGTACGACACCGTGCGTTCGACTCACGTTGCGCTGAAGGTGCCCCTGACCACGGCCAGGAGTCTCTCGGCCGTCGAGGACTTCCTGCACGAAGTGCGGATGGCGTCCAAATTCGAGCACCCGAACATCCTGCCGGTCTACGACGCGGCCTTCATCGGCGACTACTTCGTCATCTCCATGCCGCTGGGCATCGAGTCCCTGGCCGACCGTCTGGTGCGCCGCATGTCCCAGAGCCTGCGGACGGACTTCGCCTCCCAGGCACTGGCCGCGGTGGCCCACGCCCACGAGCACCGGGTCATCCACTGCGACATCAAGCCCGAGAACTTCATCATCTTCCCGGGTAACCGGCTGCGGCTGTCCGACTTCGGTTTCGCGAAGCTCAACCTGCGCACTCTGAAGGCCTCCGGCTCCGGCACCATCGATTACATCGCTCCCGAGCAGGCCATGGGCCGGCCCAAGTTCCAGTCGGACGTGTTCTCGCTGGCGCTGGTGCTCTACCAGCTCTTCTCGGGCCGGCTGCCGGAGTGGCCGTTCGACTGGCCGCCCCCTGGCATCGAGCGGGCCCGCCAGCACGCCAGTGCCGACGTGCTGGAGGTGCTGCGCCGAGCCATGCAGGTGGACATCTCCGCGCGCACCCGGGATGCGGTGCAGATGCGCTCGGAGTTCGAGCGGGCGAGGAGCCGGGCGCGCCGGCAGCGCCGGCGCAACAGCGCGAAGGTGGAAGGGCCGGTATGGAAACGGGTGCAGTGGCGGGAGTTCCAGGCCCGCTATCGCAAGGCGCTGGATACCCGCCATCAGTGCCGCCGCTGCGAGGGGCCGGTGGCCGAGGTCATGCAGGCCTGCCCCTGGTGCGGGGCCGACAACCCGGCCGCCGGCGATACCCGCACCTTTCCCGCGCACTGCCCGCGCTGCGAGCGCGGCGTGAAGCTCGACTGGGACTACTGTGCCTGGTGCTACGGGCCCGGCTTCGAGCAGGAGACCAACCGGCATTACAGCGACCGCCGCTATACCGCGCGCTGCGCCAACAAGCGCTGCGGCGGCCCGCTGATGCCCTTCATGCGTTACTGCCCCTGGTGCCGCGCCAAGGTGAAGCGCAAGTGGGCGCTGCCCGGCTCCGGGCATTGCTGCAGTTCCTGCGGCTGGGGCATCGCGGCAGAATTCTGGAACTACTGCGCCTGGTGCCGCCAGCCGGTCTCCGGCCAGGCACGGGGCCGGCGCCGCAAGCATGGCTGAGGCGCAGGCGTGGGGCACCGCGAACGAGCCCCTGGTGTTGCCGGTGGACGAGGACTCCGGCGAGATCCTCGGCGGCGTGGCAGCCGGCGGCGAGGCCGCGCTGTATTGCCGCCGCAGCCCGGACAAGGAGACCGGCAATGAGGACACGCTGGCGCTGATCCCGCTGGACGGGGAGACCGTCGTCCTGGCGGTCGCGGACGGCGCCGGCGGCCTGCCGGCCGGCCAGCGCGCCTCGCGTACCGCCATCCAGGCCATCATCGACTCGCTGACGGCGGTCCGCCACCCCGCGGAGATGCTGCGCACGGCCATACTGAATGCCATGGAGGCGGCCAACGCGGCGGTGATGGCGCTGGCCAACGGCTCTGCGACCACGCTGACCGTCGTCTCCGTGGAGGGGCGTCTCGTGCGGCCCTACCACGTGGGCGACTCGGCGGCGCTGGTGACCGGTCAGCGCGGCCGCCTGAAGATGCAGACCATCGCCCATACGCCGGTGGCCTTCGCCGTGGAGGCGGGGTTCCTGGACGAGGTGGAGGCGCTCTATCACGCCGAGCGCAACCTGGTGTTCAATTTCCTCGGCACCGCCGACATGCGCATCGAGGTGGGGGCCGAGCTCGAGCTGGCGCCCCGTGACACGCTGCTGCTGGCGAGCGACGGTCTGACCGACAATCTGCATCTCGCCGAGATCGTCGAGATCGCCCGTAAGGGGCCGGCGGCGGAGGCGGTGGCGCGGCTGGCCGGCGATGCCCGCGAGCGCATGGTGACGCCGGAGGCGCCGACGCCGTGCAAGCCCGACGACCTCAGCATCATCCTGTTCCGCAAGCCGGGCACGGAGGGCGCCGGAAGCCCGGGCGCAGATGCGGTGACCGACGGCCCGGAAGCAGGGTCGAACGAGAAATCAGACTGGTGACGAAGATGCCCACCGATAGCGAACTCCCCCGGCCGCCCTGCCCCTGGATGACGGAGGACCACGAGGAGTGGCGCCGCCAGGTGCGCCGCTTCGTGGACGACAAGATCATGCCCTTCGTGGACGACTGGGAAGAGGCGGGACGTATCCCCGAATCCCTGTTCCACGACGCCGCCGAGTTCGGCCTGTTGCAGGTGGGCTATCCCGAGCGCTACGGCGGGGTCGCGGCAGGCATCGACGGCTTCCACCGGCTGATCGTCGCCGAGGAACTGGCCCGTACCGGCGCCGGCGGCGTCAACGCCAGCCTCATGGTGCACGGCATCGCGCTGCCGCCCCTGCTGGCGGGCGGGCCGGAGGCGCTGCGTGCGGCGATAGCGCCGAAGGTGCTCGCGGGGGAAGAGCACATGTCGCTGGCCATCACCGAGCCCGGCGGCGGTTCGGACGTGGCGGCGATCCGCACCCGCGCGGTCGCCGAGGGCGATCACTACGTGGTGGACGGGGAGAAGACGTTCATCACCGGGGGAATGCGGGCCGATTACTTCACCACCGCGGTGCGTACCGGCGAGGGCTACGACGGCATCTCGCTGCTGCTGATCCCGGCGGACGCGAAAGGCGTCAGCCGCACGGAGCTCGACCGCAAGCAGGGCTGGTGGTCCTCGGATACGGCCACCATCCACTTCGACGGCGTCAGGGTACCCCGGGGCCACCTCATCGGTGCCGAGGGGGGCGGCTTCGCCCTGATCATGAAAAACTTCAACGGCGAGCGCCTCGCAATGGCGGGCGGTGCCAACGCCGCGGCGCGGGTCTGCGTGGAGGACGCGCTGGCGTGGGCCCGCCAGCGCCACACCTTCGGGCGCCGCCTCGCCGACCACCAGGTGATCCGGCACAAGCTGGTGGAGATGCTGCGCCGCGTGAATGCCACCCAGACCTATCTGGAGCATTGCACCTGGCGCGTCGACCGGGGCGAGAGCCCGGCCGCGGATCTCGCCATGCTGAAGGTGCAGGCCACGCTCACCATGGAGTTCTGCGCCCGGGAAGCCATGCAGATCCTCGGCGGCGCCGGCTATCTGCGGGGCAGCCGCATCGAGCGCATCTACCGGGAAGTGCGTGTGAACGCGATCGGCGGGGGGTCGGAAGAGATCATGCGCGACCTCGCCGCGCGTCAGCTCGGTCTCTGACTCTTCAGCAGCGTTGCCGGCAGGGTGATGGTGACCTGCAGGCCGCCGTCCTGCCGGTTGCGGGCGCTGATGCTGCCGTCATGGAGCTCCGTCACCCGCCGCGCGATGGCGAGCCCGAGACCGGCCGTGCCCACCTTGTCGCCACGGTAGAAGGGCTCGAACAGCAGCCCGAGTTCTTCCTCCGGGACCCCGCCGCCGTCGTCGGCCACGGTGATGGCGAGGCCGTCTGTTTCCCGGCTCACGCGCACGTCCACGCGCCTCTCGGCATGGTGGGCCGCGTTACGCAGCACATTCTCTACGGCACTCGCGAGTCCGGCGCGCTGGGCCCGCACCGGGAGGCCGGCCGGCGCCTGCAGCTCGATGCGCGGGCCGTCGTCGCCGCTCTCGAAGCGGGCGTCGCGCACCAGTTCGCGCAGCATCGCCGTCAGGTCGAACTCCTCGCTGCGCGGCCCGCGGCCGGAATCGGCGCGGGCGAAGTCCATGATCTCGCCGATGAGCCAGTCCAGCCGGTCCGATTCGCGCTCGATGCGCGCCAGCGCCGGCAGCTCGCCCGCGTCCCGCTGGGCCAGGCCCAGCGCCACCCGCATGCGCGCCAGCGGCGAGCGCAGCTCGTGGGAGACGTTGCGCAGCAGTTCGCGCTGGGAGCGCAGTGAGGCCTCCAGCTGGGCCGCCATATCGTTGAAGTCCCGCGCGAGGCCGCCGAGTTCGTCGCGCCGCTTCACGATGGGATGGCCCACCCGGGTATCCAGGTTGCCGTCGGCCAGCGCACGGGTGGCGTCACGCAGGCCCGTCACCGGCCTGGACAGGGTGCGGGCGAGCAGCCAGGCGACACCCGCACTGACCGCCAGCGCGAACAGTAGCAGGGTCATGCGGACGGGAACGGCGGGCAGCATACGCGCCGCCGCGCCCGGCCGGCGGAACAGGAACAGACTGTAGACCCGGCCCTCCGGGCCGATGATCTGGGGTATCGGCCGCGCCGGGCGGAAGTTCGGCGGCAGGGCACGCGGCCGGTTGAGTTCCTCCGCCACCGCGCGCAGGCGCGCCAGCTCGGCCACCAGCACTTCGGGCAGCGGCCGGCCGAGGATGTCCCGCCCGTCTGCCAGCAGGACGTAGAGCCGCAGCTCCGGCGGCAGGCCGGCGCCGTCCGCCACCCACTCGCGCAATGCCGCCGGTCCGCCGCCGGAGAGCACCTGGGAGGCCTCGATGTGCACCGCCCGCGGGTCGAACTGCTGCCAGGCCTCCCGCCGCTGCTCCGCCACCTGCCAGACCACCATGATGGCCGCGGCCAGCAGCACCCCGATGACCAGCCAGAAGCCGAGGAAGATGCGCAGGAACAGGCTAGGCATCCGGTTCGTCCGCCACCAGCGTGTAGCCCACGCCGCGGATGTTGCGGATGGGGTTGCTGCCCCGGTCGTCGCCGGCCAGCTTGCCGCGCAGGTTGCTGATGTGGGTGTCCACGCTGCGGTCCCAGGGCAGCAGCTTGCGCCCGAGCACCTCTAGCGAAATGGTCTCCTTGCTGACCACCTGGCCGGCGGCGGCCACCAGCAGCCCGAGCAGCTGGAACTCGGTGCCGGTAAGCCGCAGCTCGCGGCCGTCGCGGGTGGCGCGCCGGGTGCGCAGGTCGAGCACGATGGAGCCGGCGGTGAGGTGACCGGCCTCGCTGGGCGGCGCGGGCCGGGAGCGCCGCAGCACCGCGCGCAGCCGGGCGACGAGCTCGCGGGGGTTGAACGGCTTCGCCAGGTAGTCGTCCGCGCCGATCTCGAGGCCGACGATGCGGTCCACGTCGTCGCCGCGGGCGGTGAGCATCAGTACGGGTGTGTCGCCCTCGGCCCGGATCCGGCGCAGGACCTCGAAGCCGTTCATGCCCGGCATCATCACGTCCAGTATGACGAGGTCGAAGGTCTCCTCCGCCAGACGCTCCAGGGCGGCCGGGCCGTCCCCCGCCCATTCCACGGAGAATCCCTCCGGCTCGAGATACTCCTGCAGCATGCCGGCCAGGTCCTGGTCGTCGTCCACCAGCAACAGGCGTCCGTCGGCCTCTTCCCGGCCGGTGCTGTCAACGGCTCCGCTGTTCATCGGTATATGCTCCGCTGCCGGCTGCAAAGCTGCAAGACCGGGGTGATTTCCTTGACACTTCTTTGCAGGGCGATGGCGCATCTTTGCGCCGGGCGGCCTATCCTGAAGCCATGGAGACGCGGCTGCACGGACACGGAGGGAGGCTCGACATGCTAGGGATCGTGACCGACCGTCCGCTGTGGCGGGGCGCGCTGGGACTGGCGGCCCTGTTCCTGGCGGGCGCGGCGCTCGCCGGGCCCCATGGCGGCGGCCATCACCGCGGCCCGGACCCGACGCGGATGCTCGAGCACATGACGGCGGAGCTGGACCTCAGCGCCGGCCAGCGTGAGGAGATCCGCGGGATGCTGGAATCCCGCCGCGAGGAGACCCGGGCGCTGCACCGCCAGCTGCGTGACAATCACCGCGAGCTGCGCAATCTCGAGCCTTCCGACCCGAACTACCAGACCCTGGCGAGCACGCTGGCGCAGCGCCGGGGCGAGCTGACCAGCCGGATGACGCTGCTCCGCAGCCAGACCCACGCCGACATCATGAAGGTGCTGGACGAGGAGCAGCAGGCGAAGCTGACCGAGATGCGGTCCGAACGCATGGCCCGCATGGAGCAGCGCCGCCAGAAGCTCAGGCAGCGGATGCACGGACAGCCAGCCGGACCTGCCGACGGCGCGGCGGACCTCACCGACGACGAATCAGGCGCGACGGAGGAGAACCTCCTCTGACCCTCTGCCGCCCCGGGCGGGCGCGCCCGGGGCGGCTCCTCTGCTCCCTTTTCTTCCCCGCCGCGGACCGCGGCATGCGGCATTTGCCCGCCGGCATTGAATACCGGCCCCCGTCTGTGGCAAATAGGAGTCAGGGAACTCTGCGGCGGTTCGCCGCCTCGAATGCTATTCGGGAGGCCGTGACGCCGGTGCCGGCGCACGGTCCGGGCACCGCCGCCAACCCGCCCCCGAGGGCAAGCATGAGGGAGACATGAGCAGCACGCGACACCTGACGCCATCCCTGGTCCGACTGTCGGCCCTGGTCCTCTGCGCGGCCGGCCTGACGCTGACCGGCGGCTGCGCCTCCACCTCCTCGAGCAGCAGCTCGGGTAGTCCCAGCACCAGCTCCGGCAGCCCCAGCAGCAGTTCCAGCGGCTCGCCGCCGGCGTCGCCCTCGGGTTCGCAATCGCAGTCGGGCTCCCAATCACAATCCGGCTCGCAATCGTCCTCCGGTTCCCAGTCCGGGTCGCAAGCAGGATCTCAGACGGGATCTCAGACGGGATCGGAGGCAGGCTCCCAGTCCGGATCCACGGGATCCGCCGCCGGCTCGGCGGGCGGCGCCGGGATGCCGGGCAGCGAGGGCAGCCGCAGCGGCGGCGGGCCGGGCGGCATGCC
>CAYRZI010000001.1:49740-76701 GCA_964428605.1 uncultured Woeseiaceae bacterium | reverse complement strand
CATGCTGGAGCTGCCCGGCTTCACCGGCGCCCGCATCCTCGACGTGGTGCCGGCGGCCCAGGATGAGTGGCCGGCGCACACCGTGCACTACACGCTCACCGACCGCGCAGCGCTCGAGGCGTATTTCGCCGGTCATGCCGAACGGATGCGCGCCGCCACCGAGCAGCGTTTCGGCGCATCGGTGCGGATCGAACGCCGGGTGCTGATCGCAGCCGGGGTCGGCGACGAGGCTCTGAACCCGCCCCGCTGCCTCAACTGCGGCCACCTCCTGCACGGCCAGTACTGCGGCATCTGCGGGCAGCGCTCGAGCAGCCGGCTGATCAGCCTGTGGGGCCTGGTCGCCGAGGGCCTCGGCGACCTGCTGGACATGGACTCCCGGCTCTGGCGCACGCTGCGGGCGCTGCTGCTGAGGCCCGGCTACCTGACCGCGGAATACCTCGAGGGCCGGCGGGCGCGCTTCATGCCGCCGTTCCGCATGTACCTCGCCTTCAGCCTGCTGTTTTTCCTCAGCGCCTTCTTCGGCATGGAGGGCATCCGGGTGGTGTTCGAGGGCGAGGCGGACCGGCAGGTCTCACAGCAGGCCGCCGAGGATCTCGCCGCCGGGCTGCGCGACGGCCTCGCCGGCGGGGTACCGCCGGAGGAGGCCGACCGCCGCGCAGAGCAACCGGAGCAGACCATCGCGAACGCCGGAGAGGGCACGGAGGAAGGCGGCGGCGATCTCACCTCCGTCTGCGACCGCCTGGAACTGCGCATCGGCGGGTGGCTGGGGCAGCAGCTCAGTGAGGAGCGGCTCCGGGAGGCCTGCCGGCGGGTGGTCGCGGACCGGGGACGGAATCTGGCCCGTGCGCTCATCGACGATCTGCCGACGGCGCTGTTCGCCTTCCTGCCCGTGCTCGCGCTCGTGCTGAAGCTGCTCTATCCCCTCTCCCGCCGCTACTACGTGGAGCACCTCCTGTTCATCGTCCACTACCAGTCCTTCGTCTTCCTCGTATTGACCCTGCAGGTACTGCTGGGGAGATTGGTCGACCTGATCGGGAGCTTCGGCTGGCTGGCAACGTTCAGCGGCCTGGTCGTCGCGTTCTACATCCCGGTGTACCTGTTCCGCTCCCTGCGGCGGGTGTACCGGCAGGGATTCTTCGCGACATTCGTGAAATTCGTGGCCCTGTCCGCCGCCTATTTCGTGGCGTTCCTGATCATGATGACCGCGACCTTCGTCGTGGCGGCGCTCAGCCTGTGAGGCCGCGTTCGCCGCCCCGGGGGGCCGCGGCACGAGGGCCCGATGGTACGGGTATCGCCGTATCCCGGCGCTTCGGGCTAGAATGTCGGCCGCCGGGACTTGTGTCCGGAGCGCGGTAGCGCGACAATGCAGTAAATGCCGTAAAGGCAAGTTGACAGTCGTAAGTGTAAACCTATCAGTCCATGACAAAAAAACCCATAGGAATCAGTGGACTCGCAGCTTATGTCCCGCCGTACCGCGTCTGGCTGGAGGACTGGTGTGAGTGGACGGGTGCGCCCTGGCCGAAGATCAGCAAGGTCGTCGGGCGCAGTTTCCGGATGCGTGGCCAGCGCCACAGCGTCTATACCATGGCCGCCACGGCCGTGCTGCGGCTGATCCGCCAGTACGACGTCGACCCCGGCAGGGTGAAGTTCCTGGGACTCGGCACGGAGTCGAGCACCGACAACTCTGCCGGCGCCATTATCGTCAAGGGCATGGTGGACAAGGCCCTCGCCGCCGAGGGCAAGCCGCCCATCGCGCGCAGCTGCGAGGTGCCGGAGTTCAAGCACGCCTGCCTGGGCGGTGTGTACGGCATGAAGGGCGCCATCCGCCACCTGGCCCTGGACGGTGCCGGCAGCCAGGCGATCGTGGTCTGTGCCGACATCGCCGAGTACGCGCGAGGCTCCAGCGGCGAGCAGACCCAGGGCGCAGGCGCCGTCGCCATGCTGCTCGAAGAGGACCCGAAGCTCGCCGTGGTGGACCTGACCCAGGCCGGTTCGGCCTCGGATTACCGGCACATCGATTTCCGCAAGCCGATGCTGCGCTTCTGCGGCCAGGACCGCAGCGAGACACACCAGGTGCAGGACTTCCCCGTCTTCAACGGCAAGTTCTCGACCACCTGCTATCTCGACGAGACGCTGCAGGCGCTCGCCGACATGTACGAGAAACGCGGTCTCGATCCGGCCCCCTACCTGCGCTCGCTGAAGGCGGTGTTCATGCACCGGCCCTACCGGCGCATGCCGGAGACCGGCTGGGGCGCGGCGTGGATCTGGGCGCTGGCCCACGGCGGCGACGAGGGATACGCCATCCTCGACGGCTACTGCCGCGAGGCGGAAGTGCGCACCGACGAGCTGGTTGCGGAGCTCAAGGCCGCTCCGGCGCTGGCCGAACTGGCCACCGAGGGCGGGGTGAACACCGAAGCCTATCCGTTGACCATGGAGGTGCTGCGCGTCTTCCGCCGCACGCCGGACTACCAGGAGATCGTCCTCGACAAGCTGGTGCTCGGTTCTGAGACCATGCGCGATCTCGGCAACCTCTACACCGCCGCACTGCCCGCCTGGATGGCCGCCGGTTTCGAGGAGGCGATGGACAGCGGTCTCGAGCTCACCGGCGAGGAGATCCTGACCCTGGGCTACGGCAGCGGCGATGCCGCTGAGGTGATACCGATCACGATGTGCGAGACCTGGCGCGAGGCCACCGCGCGCATCGGCTTCCGCCGTTGCCTCGACTACGCCGTGGACCTGACCCAGGCCCAGTACGAGGCCCTGCACGACGGCCGCCGGGTGCACGACCTGGATTACCGGCCCAACGACGAGTTCATCATCGAGCGGGTGGGCGACCGGGAAGACCGGCAGTTCCAGGACCTGGGTATCGAGTATTACCGCTACGTCGGCTGAGCGTCGCCGAGGCGCGCCAGAATCCGCTCCAGCGTGCCGGCGTGCTCGCCGGTCAGCCGTTCCCACTCCATGCGGAACCAGGGAGTGTAGCGCTCGGGTTGCGCATCCAGATCGGCTGCCAGACCCTCCGGATCGACGAAGCACCACTCCGCCACCTCCGTCTCGTTGGCCTGTACCGGCTCCGCCGTGACCCCGGCGTAGACCCAGCAGAGCTCGTGCTCGGAGCCGGCCGCGCCGTAGCGGGCCTGGTAGACGAATTTGTAGACGAAGTCGAGCTCCGCGGCGATGCCGAGTTCCTGGGCGAGGCGGCGGTGCACCGCCTCCTCCATGCTCTCCCCCGCCCGGGGGTGGCTGCAGCAACTGTTGGACCAGTAGCCGGGCCAGAGACGCTTGTCGTGCGCCCGGCGCTGCAGCAGCAGGCGCCCGTCCGGGTCGAACACGAACAGCGAGAACGCCCGGTGCAGCACGCCGTCGCCGTCATGACAGCGGGCCTTCGACAGGGTGCCGACTTCGTTGTCGTCCCGGTCGACCAGGATCAGCGACTCGGAGTCGTCGGAGACGATGCCGTGAGCCTGGTCGGTCATGCCTCACCCCGGTCGCCGTGCAGCTGCAGCGTGCGGAAGCCGGCATTCTCCAGCGCCGCGGCCACGGGTCCCGTCCCGTCGGGGCAGAAAGCGACGATGGAACCGCCGCCGCCGGCGCCCGTGAGCTTGGCGCCGTGGGCACCGGCGTCCCGGGCGATGCCGATCATTTTCTCCAGCACCGGCGCGGAGACGCCCAGCGAATTGAGGATGCCCTGGCAGAGGTCCATGCGGTAGCCGAGTTCCTCCGGCTGGCCACGCTCCAGCGCCTCCACCGACTCCAGCGTCAGCCGGTCGATCTCGTCGAACAGCCGCGTGTAGCGTTCGGTGTCCCGCTCGTAGCCGGACCGCACCCGGGCCACCATGTCCGAGGTGAGGCTGCGTACCTCGCTCATGGCCACCACCAGCGGCAGGTCGCCCGTGTCGACGAAGCGGTTCACCGGCGGCTCGCGGCGGTACAGCAGCGTGCGGGAATAGGTGGCCACCGTGTTGTCCACACCGGAGGGGGTGCCGTGGGCGAGCTTCTCGCACTCGAAAGCCAGTGCGTTCACCGCCGCGGCATCCAGCCCGAGGCGGAAGCAGCGGTCCAGTGCCCGCACGACCGCCACGGCGATGGCCGCCGAGCCGCCCAGGCCCATCGCCGGCGGCAGGTGGGGGCGCAGCATGATGTCGATGCCCCGGTCGGCCACGCCGAGTTCGCGCACCGCCAGGCGCAGGCAGGCGTCCAGCAGGTTATCGTCCGGCGCACGGGGATCGATGGCCCGATCCACGTCCCACTCCGGCACGCGCAGGCGCAGCGTGTCGCCCTGCTCCCGGGCCAGCGCATGCACCGCCAGCGGCAGCGGCGCGGCCAGCGCGTGCCGGCCGTAGACCACCGCGTGCTCGCCCAGCAGGATCACCTTGCCCGCACCGCTGCTCGCCTCGGCGAGGAACGCCTCCTCCTGCTCGCGGGTCTCCTCCGCCACGGCGTTGACGAGTTCGGTGGCCTTCCAGGGCTTCACCTCGCCGCTCGCCACCAGCTCGTTCACCACCCGGTCGAAGTGATCCGGCGGCGCGCCGGCCGCGGAGACCACGCTGCGCGCGTGCAGCGTCATGTGGCCGCGCTGGATGCCGTCGGTGGCGAGTGCCTTCAGCGCAGAGAGATTCTGGGCGAGCCCCACCGCACACAGGATGCCGGAGAGCTCCTTTGCCGAGTGCACGTCCAGCAGCCGCAGCGCGAAGCGCGCCACCGGATTGGCGCGCAGCGTACCGCCGACGATGCCGGTCTTCAGCGGCAGGGTCAGCTCGCCGGTGAGGGCGCCGTCCTCGTCCGTCCGCCAGCGAGTCAGGGCCCGGTAGCAGCCGTCCCGGCAGGCCCACGCATGGGCCGCGGCCTCGATGGCACGCCAGTCGTTGCCGGTGGCAATGGCCACCGGGTCGACGCCGTTCATGATGCCCTTGTTGTGGGTGGCCGCCCGGTAGGGGTCGGCGAGAGCGATGTCGTTCGCGAGCACGATCGCATCACGTACCCTCTCGCCCTGTTCACCGAGACGCGCCACCGGAATACGGCAGCTGGCCGTCACCAGCGCGCCGTCGGTGAGGTTGGACAGGATGCGCAGGTGCACGCGGCCGCCGGTGATCGTCTCCACCAGGCCCGCCACACCCTCGCACAGCGTATTCACCTGGTTGGCGCCCATGGCGTCGCGCGTGTCGGCGTTGAGGTGCAGCACCACCAGCGGCCGCCCGTCCGGCAGGCTCAGCGCACGCAGCTCCAGGCCGCGGACGCCGCCGCCCCGGGCCACCATGTTCGGCTGCAGGCTGTTGGCCCGCTCGATGATCTCTGCCTCGGCCGCACGCAGCTTGTCGACGGCGGCATCGGCGTCGTCCACGCCGACGACGTGCAACTGCCCGGCCAGCAGCGGCTCTTCCGCCCGCACCGCGAAGCCGCCACTCTCCCGCACGAGCCTGGCGGACGCGGCCAGCGCGGCGACGATGGAGGGCTCCTCGACCGCCATGGGTACCACCACCTCGCGGCCGGCGATCAGGAAGTTGGGCGCGATGGCGAGCGGGAGGCCGGCGACGCCGATCACGTTCTCGATCATCCGGTCGGCCGCTTCCGGCGTGAGTCCGCCCCGCATGCTCTCCAGCAGACGCACGTCGTCCTGGGTGATGATCTGCATGTCGGCCAGGCGCCGCCGGCGTTCGGCGACGTTGAGCCGGTAGAGCCCGGGCACGCGGGAGCTCCTGGTATTTGCTGGCTGATCGTTCATGGGGTGTCCGGGCCGGTCATTCTACCGTCGCGAGACCGCGGTCGTCGGGGCGCAGCGCCAGGGGCCGGAAACCGGCCCGCTCAGCCGCCGCTCCGAACGACCGCAGTCGCTCTCGATCGCCGGCGAGTGCCAGACCGAGGTCGCCGCCGCCTGCGCCACTGGGTTTATACACAACGCCCGCCGTCTCAGCCAGCCGGGCGAGCTCGGCATGGCCGCCGCTGCGGATGCCGAGGCCGGCGGCCTTATCCAGCTCGGCGAGCCGCCGCGCCCAGGCGGCGGTGGCCTTGAGCACGGTGGCGCAATCTCCCGCCTGCCAGACAGCGGCCGCCTCCGCCGCCTCCTCCGCGAGGCGGCCCGCCAGACCCGCCGCCGCGCCGGAACGCCGCCAGTCCCGATAGTGGCGCACCCGCGGCGTCGTCCGGGCCGAGCGGCCGGTCCACACGAACGAGACTTCGAGCCCGGCGGGCCAGCCGATGCGCGCGATCGACGGCGGCTCGCCGACGGCGTAGCGGATCACGCCGCCGGCGATGGCGGCGGCCACGTCCAGTCCGCTGCCCTCCCCGCCCTGCAGCCGCCGGTGTGCCGCGAAGGCCAGCCGCTGGTCGAACCCGCGGCCGAGATGCCGGGCCAGTGCCGCCGTCAGCGCCACGGTCAGCGCGGCGCTGGAGCCGAGACCGAGCTTGTCGGCGCCGCTGTAGAACGCCCCGGTATCCAGCTGCAGGCGGAACGGCCGGTCGTCCGGCAGCGGGCCGTGTTCTGCCAGCGTCTCCGTCACGGCGGCGAGCAGGCGGTAGTCGTCGCCGGCCGCGGCACTGTCCCAGCCGGGGGTGCCGTCCGGCGCGAGGGTGAACGCCGCCGGCGCAATACCGGGACCCCGCGCCGCCACCCGACAGGCGGCGGCGTCTTCGACCGTGACCCGCGCCCGCCGGTCGACGGCCGTCACGATCGCCGGCGCGCCATCGAGCACCGCGTACTCGCCGGTGAGGACCAGCTTGCCCGGTGCGCTGGCGACGCTCACCCGGACTCCGTGATCTCCGGCGCCCCGCCGAGGCCGGCGCGCAGCAGGCCGGTCACGCCGGGCACGGCGGCGAGAGCCGCGGCCACCGTATCCGCCGCCTCGGGCAGGCACACCGCCTTCACCTGGGGCCCGGCGTCCACGGTGAAGAAGGTGCCGTGGCCGGCCGCGCGCAGGTCGCGCACCGCCTGCAGGCAGGCCAGCGTGGCCGGCTTCCAGTACAGGAAGCCGGGTCGCGAGGACAGCGTGAGGGCGTGCATTTTCAGGCAGCTGTATTCCGACACCGCCGCCAGGCGCTCGAAGTCCCTCCCGGCGACCGCGGCGGCGGCCTCGTCGAGGTCCGCCGCCTGCCCGCCCACCCAGGCGCCGTAGTAGGGCGAGGTGGCCTCGCTGGCCAGCATGGCGGCGGTGGAACCCACGGCTTTTGGCCCCGGGTCCGTGACCGCGATTACCACCCCGAGCGGCCAGTCGTCCGGCGCCGCCAGGGGAGTCAGGGAGATGTCGGCCTCGCCGGCGGCGGGCGGGTCCAGCCGCACGAACCCCCCGTACAGGGACCGCGCCGCCGAACCGGACGCGGCACCGGCCAGCCGGGCCAGCGTCTCCCGGTCGAGGCCGCTGCCGGCGGCGGCGTCGGCGGCGGCCACCAGCGCGGCGAACCCGGACGCGGACGAGGCAAGGCCCGCCGCCACCGGAAAGTTGCTGGTGCTCTCCACCCGCGCCCGCTCAGCCACGCCGGTGCGCTGGCGGAAGCGATCGAGACAGGCGACCACCCGCGCGCCGGCCGGGCCGCCGCGCGTGCCGTCCAGGGTGACGAGGTCCGCGTCGAGTCCGTCGTCGAACACCACCCGGGTGCGGGTGTGCAGCCCGTCCAGCGTGATCGACAGCGAGCCTACCGCCGGCAGATTGCGCCGGCTGTCCTGCTTGCCCCAGTACTTCACGAGGGCGATGTTGGGGTGCGCTACGGCTGTGGCCCGCATGCTGGAGACCGTCCGGGGATGTGCCGCGATTATCCCATGGCCGGGCTGCGGCCGACAGCGCCGGGCACCCGCCGCCGCCGCGGCAGCGGCGCGGTTTTCGGTGTACGCTTCGGCTGACGCCGCACCGCCCGTCGCCACCGCAACAGCACGATTCTGCCGACATGTCATTCGCCGACCGCATCGAGACCTACACGGGCCGGGTGGACGCCGCCATGGACCGCACCCTGCCCGCCGCCGACCGCCTGCCGCTGCGCCTGCACGAGGCGATGCGCTATGCCACGCTGAACGGCGGCAAGCGCATCCGCCCGCTGCTGGTCTATGCCAGCGGCGAGGTGCTGGGCGTCGACCCGCAGCACCTCGACCCGCCGGCGATGGCCATCGAGTTCCTGCACGCCTTCTCCCTGGTCCACGACGACCTGCCCGCCATGGACGACGACGACCTGCGCCGCGGCAAGCCCACGGTGCACCGGCGCTTCGACGAGGCCACCGCGATCCTCGCCGCCGACGCGCTGCAGCCGCTCGCCTTTCAGGTACTGGCCGAGGCACCCGAACCGCCCGCGGGACCGGCGGCCCAGCTGGCGGTCATCGGGCTTTTCACCCGCGCGTGCGGCTCGCTGGGCATGACCGGCGGCCAGGCCATCGACCTCGAGTCGGAGGGCCGGCGGCTGGACGTGGAGACGCTGGAGCACATGTACCGGCTGAAGACGGGCCGGCTGATCGCCGCCTCCATCATGACGCCCCCGCTGCTGGCGGCGGGCGTAAGCGACGAGGCCCGCGAGGCGCTGGCCACGTTCTCCGAGTGCCTGGGTCTCGCCTTCCAGATCCGCGACGACATCCTGGACGTCGAGGGTGAGACGGAGGTGATCGGCAAGACGGCGGGGGCCGATGCCAGCCATGGCAAGGCCACCTGGCCCGGCCTGTTCGGACTCGAGGAGGCCAAGCGGCGCTGCGACGAACTCTATGCGGCCGGCACGGACGCGCTCGGGCACTTCGGCGACGCCGGCGAGCCGCTCCGATGGCTGGCCGACTTCATCATCCACCGGGCGAACTGACCGCCGACGTGGCATCGCAGCGCCCGCAACGCCGCCCGTGAGCATGAGCCGCCACGCCGAACGCCAGCGCTGGATCCTCCACGTGGACATGGACGCCTTCTATGCCTCGGTGGAGCAGCGCGACCGGCCCGAGCTGCGCGGCCGCCCGGTGCTCGTCGGCGGCAGCTCGGCGCGGGGCGTCGTGGCGGCCGCAAGCTACGAGGCGCGGCGCTACGGCATCCGCTCGGCCATGCCCACGCGCGAGGCGCTGCGCCGCTGCCCCGAAGCCGTCTGCGTCAAGGGCCGCATGGAGCACTATCAGGCGGTGTCCCGGCAGATCTTCGCCATCTTCCGCCGCTACACGCCGGTGGTGGAGGGGCTGTCCCTGGACGAGGCCTTCCTGGACGTCACCGGCAGCCTGACCCTGTTCGGCAGCCCGACGGCCATCGCCCGGGGCGTCAAGGAGGACATCCGCAGCGAAACCGGGCTGTGCGCCTCGGTGGGCATCGCGCCCAACAAGCTGGTGGCAAAGATCGCCTCCGACCTGGACAAGCCCGACGGGCTCGTGCTGGTGACGGCGGACACCCTGCAGGCGACACTCGATCCCCTGCCGGTGGAAACGCTGCCGGGCATCGGCCGCCGGACCCTCGCGCGGCTGCATGGTCTCGGCGTGCGCAGCATCGCGGATCTGCGCACGGCCTCCGCAGAATTGCTGCGTCCCGTCTTCGGGCGCTATACCGCACGGGCCCGGGAGCGGGCCGCCGGCGTCGACGAGCGGCCGGTGGTGGTGCACCGCCCGGAGAAGTCCATCAGCGCCGAGCAGACCTTCGACGACGACCTGGAATCCGCGGAGGAGCAGGAGCGCCGCCTGCTGCGGCTGACCGAACGCACCGGCGCACGCCTGAGGGCGAAGCGTCTGGTCGCGGGCACCGTACAGGTGAAGATACGGGCTGCGGATTTCTCCACCTACACCCGCCAGACCCGGCTGCACCCGCCCGGCAACGCCACGCGGACCCTGTTCGACACCGCCCGGGAGCTGCTGGCGGCCTGGCGGGACGAGTACCCGGGCCGCAGCATCCGTCTGCTGGGCGTGGGCGCGGCGGAACTGACCGCCGCCGAACAGCTGGACCTGTTCGACAGCGCCAGCGACGGCGGCGGCAGCGGCCTGGACCAGACCGTCGACCGCATCCGCGAACGCTTCGGCACCACCGCGCTCAGCCGCGCCCGCAGCCTTGACCGGGAGTGAGCGGGGTTTGTCTCGCATCGACCGGCCGCTACCGGATGCCGACGCCGGGGCTTGGGTTAGAATGGCGGGCCGGACCTGAGATGGCAGGACCATGTACACGAGCTTCTTCGGACTGACGGAAAAGCCGTTCACGATAACGCCGGACCCGCGTTATCTGTTCATGAGCGAGCGCCACTCGGAGGCGCTTGCTCACCTGGTCTATGGCGTCACGGAAAGCGACGGCTTCATCCAGCTCACCGGCGAGGTGGGTACCGGCAAGACGACGCTGGTGCGAAGCCTCCTGCAGAAGCTGCCGAAGCGCACCGAGGTGGCCGTGGTCCTGAACCCACAGCTAACGGCGCGGGAGTTCCTGGTGGCCATCTGCCGGGAGCTCGGCATACCGCAGCCGGAGGAAAGGGACAGCCTGCGCGCGCTGGTGGACGCCCTGAACGAACACCTGCTGGCCGCCCACGCCGAGGACCGGCGCACCATCCTGGTGGTGGACGAGGCCCAGAACCTGGCGGCCGAGGTGCTGGAGCAGGTCCGGCTCCTCACCAACCTGGAGACGGCGCGGCAGAAGCTGCTGCAGATCATCCTCATCGGCCAGCCGGAGCTGCGCGAGCTGCTGGCGCGCAACGATCTCCGCCAGCTCGCCCAGCGCGTCACCGCCCGCTATCACCTGGAACCGCTGGACCGCAACGAGACCATCCGCTACATCGAGCACCGCCTGAAGGTGGCCGGCGCCGTCACCGATCTGTTCACGCCCGCGGCCAAGCGGGAGGTGTACCGCCTCTCCGGCGGGGTCCCGCGGCTGGTGAACGTGATCTGCGACCGTTCGCTGCTCGGCGCCTACAGCCGTGAGCGGCGGCAGGTGGACAAGGCACTGGTACGCCGCGCCGCGGCGGAGATCTCGGGCCAGCGGGAGAGCCCGTTCTGGCAGCGCTGGCTGCTGCCCCTCGCGGGCACCGCGGCGCTCGGCGTGCTGGCGTTCAGCGCCTGGCATTACCTGGCGCCGCCGCCCGAACGCTCGCCGTCCCGTCCGGTGGTACGCATGATCGGGCCGCCGGGCGGCACCGCCGAGGCAGCCGGGACCACCCTGCCGTCCGCAGCAGCGGAGGAGGCATCAGCCCCCGCCGCGGGCGAAGCCGGCGCGCAGGGCGCCCGGCCGCCGCAGCCTTCTCCCGCGTCCGCCGGAACCGCCGGCCCCGCGGCGGAGGCCGCAGCCGCCGCGGATCCCGCGCCCTCGCTCACCGCCGTCCTGCGCGACAATCCCGGCGCGACGGACAGCGTCCGGGCCTTCGCGACTCTGTTCGACATCTGGACCGCCGGCTACGACCCGGAGACCGGTCCCGCCTGCGACCAGGCCGAGCGCCAGGGCCTGCAGTGCCTGTTCCAGCGCGGCACCTGGAACACGCTGCGCCAGTTCGACCGGCCGGCCATCCTCGTGCTCACCGACGAGGAGGCGGTGGAGCACCGGGTGGTGCTGACGGCGCTGGACGGCGACACCGGCGTGATCCTGCTGGGCGGCCAGCGCTACCAGCTGCCGCTCGCGGAGATCGGCGATTACTGGTACGGGGATTTCGTACTGCTCTGGCGCCCGCCCTTCGGCGACGTCGTGGCCTACCAGTACGGCATGCGCGGCGACGGCGTGCGCTGGCTGCGGCGCAGCCTGAGCGAGATCCAGGGCCGGCCTTTCGGCGAGGAGGATTCGGACTATTTCGGCCGTGACCTCGAGGAGCGGCTGCGCGAATACCAGCGCAGCCAGCGCCTGCAGGTGGACGGTATCGCCGGGCAGCAGACCCAGATACTGATCAACTCGGACCTGGGCCTGGCGCAGACGCCGCGGCTGACGGTCAGCGGCTGACGCCATGTCCTTCATCCTCGACGCACTGAAGAAATCCGAGAACGAGCGCCAGGGCCAGCGCGGGCTCGGCGTCGCCGACGTGCCGGTGGCCCGCGACGCCCCGCGGGCGCCGGCGTGGATGTGGTGGCTGCTCGGTCTGCTGGGGGTGAACCTGGTCGTCCTGCTGGCCGTGCTGCTGCGCCCGACGCCGGAACCGACGCCGGACCAGGGTAGCGCCGCGCCGGCGGGTATGGCTGCGGACCCGCCGGCGGACACGGCCCGGACATCCCGGCCCGCCACCGTGCCGGAGCGGGTGGCGCCGGAACTCGCCGCGGTGATCGACCGGGCGCGGACGCAGAGGCAGAGTTCCGCCAGCCGGGACGCCGCGGCGGGAGACGGCGGAGAGGCGCCGATGCGTCCCGGCCCCGCGGCGGCGGGACCCGCGGAGGCCGAACCCGTCGCCGTCGCCCGGACCGATACGCCGGCCCGGGACAGCGCGCAGGAACCGGCATCGGGCGCGCCGGCGGACGACGCCGGCAACCCGGCGGAGACGGCCCGCGCGGCCGCCGGCGAGACGACCGGCGCGGCAGAGCCGGCGGCGGGCGCCGAGGGCGAGGCGCTGGCGCTCCCGACCCTGGACGAGCTCCGGGTGCGGGGCGAGACGGGACTGCCGGACCTGCACCTGGACATCCACGTCTGGAGCGAGCAGCCCCGTGGCCGCTTCGTCTACGTCAACACCATGAAGTACCGGGAAGGCGACGAGCTGGCCGAGGGGCCGCGGGTGGCCTCCATCGTGCGCAACGGGGTCGTGCTGGAACAGGCCGGCCGCCGCTTCCTGCTGCCCCGGGAATAGGAAGGAGGGCAGCGGCGATGAGCGGGGCAGGCAATGCGGCGGCGGTGGACTATCTCGACGGCAGGCATCTCAGCCTGGCGCTCAGCGCCGGCGTGCACCGGGTGCTGGAACACCAGGACCTCCTGAACCGCATCAACGTATTCCCGGTGGCGGACGGCGATACCGGCACCAACCTGGCGCTCACCCTGTCCGCCGTGCGCGGCGCGCTGCAGGGCGCCGAGGAACTGCCGGCGAACCGTGTCCTGATCCGCGTGGCCGATGCCATGCTGGACGGGGCGCGCGGCAATTCCGGCGCCATACTCGCCCAGTTCTTCCAGGGCGTGAGCGACGCGGCCGTGGAGGTCCCCCGCTTCACGCCCGAGACCTTCACTAAGGCCGTCGCCGTGGGCTCCGAGTACGCCCGGGACGCCCTGTCCGAACCCCGCGAGGGCACCATCCTGTCGGTGGTGGCCGCCTTCGCCTCCCGGCTGCGCGAGCAGCTCGGCCACGTGCCGAAGGTCGACTTCGCCGGCCTGCTCGGCGGCGGTCTGGAGGCCGCCCGCAAGGCGCTGGCCGAGACCACCAACCAGCTCGACGCGCTGCGCAAGGCGGGCGTGGTCGACGCCGGCGCCCAGGGATTCGTGGAGATGGTGGCCGGCATGCTGGAGTACGTGCGGGACGGCAAGGTGGTCGATCTGGACGAGGTGGAGTTCGCCGCCATCGTGGACGAGTTCAGTGCCACGGCCGGCGAGGACAGTGATCTCGCTTTCCGCTACTGCACCGAGTGCATCGTCACCGGCGAGGAGATCGACCGGCGCCGGCTGCGGGAACAGCTGTCGGCCCTGGGTAACAGCCTGGTGCTGGCCGGCACGCGGAGGAAGGCCAAGATCCACATCCACGTGAACGAGCCGGAGGAGGTATTCCGGGTGGCGGCCGGCCACGGCACGGTCTCCGGCGAGAAGGCCGACGACATGCACCGCCAGGCCCATGCCACCCACGGCGCCGGCGTGAAGGTGGCGGTCATCACCGACAGTGCAGCCGACATCCCCGAGGAGGAGATGGAGCGCCTGGACATCCACGTGGTGCCCATGCGGATCAGCTTCGCCAATCAGGGCTATCTGGACAAGGTCAGCATCACGCCGGACGAGTTCTTCGAGGAGCTGAAGACGAACCCCGTGCACCCGACGACCTCCCAGCCGGCGCCGGGCGACTTCCGCCGCCAGTACCAGTTCCTGGCCAGCCACTTCCCGGACGTGGTTTCGGTGAGCCTCACCGGCAAGGTGAGTGGCACGCTGGAAGCGGCCCGCTCGGCAGCGGACCGGGTGAACGCCGACGGGCGCATCCACGTCATCGACAGCCTGAACGTCTCGATGGGCCAGGGCCTCATCGCCATGCACGCCGCCGAGTGCGCGCGTGCCGGCCTCGACGCGGCGGCGGTCGTGGCCGAGACCGAGTGGGCCATCGCCCACACCTGGAGTTTCGGACTGGTGCAGGACCTGCGCTACGCCGTGCGCGGCGGTCGCGTACCGCCCTCGCGCAAGCTCGTCGCCGAATGGCTGAACCTGAACCCGGTGCTGCGCACCACCCCCGATGGCCAGGTCACCTCCGGCGGCGTGATCTTCGGCCGCGCCAACCGGCTGCCGAAGTTTGCTCGCTACGTGGCGAAGCGGGTGGCCACCGGGCGACCTTACAGGCTCGCCGTCGCTCACGCCCAGTGCGGCGACGAGGCGGGGGAACTGCGGCGCATGCTGGAAGCCCGCCTCGACCGGGTGGTGCAGTCCTGGGTGACGGAACTCGGCACCGCCATCGGCGTGCACGGCGGCCCGGGCACGCTGGTGGCCTCGCTGCAGGAAGTGCGGGAGACGGGCCGGTGAGCCATGACCATGGCGACAAGGGCGGCGACCGCGCCCTCCACCTGGAGACCCTGGGCATCCATGCCGGGCGGGAACCGGACCCGGATACGGGCGCGGTGGTCACCGGCTGGCAGCCGGCCACCACCTTCCGCCGGGGCAACCCCGCCGGCCTGTCCTACATCCGCGACGACTCCCCCAACCGGCGGCAGGCGGAGACCGCGCTCGCCGCGCTGGAGGGCGGCGCCGACGCCGTGGCCTTCGCCTCCGGTTCGGCCGCCTCCCACGCCGTCTTCGCGGCCCTGCCCGAGGGCAGCGAGATCGTCTGCACCGAGGACGCCTACTGGGGCACCCGCCAGCAGCTGCGGGACCTCGCCCCGCGCTGGGGCATCACCACCCGCTTCGTGAACACGTCCGATCCGGAGTCCGTCCGCGGGGCAGTCACCGGCCGCACCGGACTCGTCTGGCTGGAGACGCCGTCGAACCCGCTGCTGCGGGTGAGCGACATCCGGGCCGTCGCGGAGGTCGCACACGCCGCCGGTGCGCTGCTCGCCTGCGACAACACGCTGGCCACGCCCGTCATCCAGCAGCCGCTGGCCCTGGGTGCCGACCTGGTGATGCACAGCACTACCAAATACCTGGGCGGCCACAGCGACCTCATGGGCGGCGTGGTCGTCGGCCCACGCGGACCGCTGATGGAGGCCGTCCGACATCAGCAGCGGGTGGCCGGCGCGAGCCCTTCGCCCTTCGACTGCTGGCTGCTGCTGCGCAGCCTGGCCACGCTGGCGGTGCGCGTACGCGGCCAGTGCGCGGGCGCGCTCGCCATCGCCGAGGCGCTCGCCGGCCACGAGGCCGTCAGCGAAGTGCTGTATCCGGGCCTCCCGGGGCATGCGGGGCATGCCCTGGCGGTCGGCCAGAGCACACTCGACGCCCGGAATGCCGGGACGCCCCTGCCACTGGGTGCGATGCTCTCCATCCGCCTGGCCGGCGGGGCGGAACAGGCCGTGGCCGTGGCGGAGCGGACCCGGCTGTTCCACCGGGCCACCAGCCTGGGGGGCGTGGAGAGTCTCATCGAGCACCGTGCGCCGGTGGAAGGCCCCGGCACGCTGACCCCGGACGACCTGCTCAGGCTCTCGGTGGGGCTAGAGCATCGGGACGACCTGCTCGCCGATCTCGACCGGGCGCTGTCAGCCTGAGCCGGTCTCGTCGAGACGCTCGTCGCCGACGGGCTCCACCAGCGCCGGGGCCTCGTTGGCCGGGCTGTTCACCCGCCGGCTGACCGGCCACGCGCGCAGCGCCACCGCCGGGTCGGCCAGCGAGTCGCCGCCGCCTGCCGGGTCCTCACCCGCGAGCCAGGCGGCCGAACGCTCCGGGCCCAGCACCACCGGCATGCGGTCGTGCAGCCGGGCCATGAGATCGGTGGGCGCGGTGGTCAGGATGGTGAAGGTGTCCAGCGGGGCCTCCCCGGCATCCTCGCCGTCCTTCGGCTCCCAGTGCTCCCACAGCCCCGCCATGGCAAAAGGCTCGCCGGCGGCGGCCGACACGAACCAGGGCGTCTTCCCATCAGGGCCGGCGCGCCACTCGTAGAACCCGTCTGCGGGCACCAGGCAGCGGCGCCGGCGCCAGGCGGCCCGGAATGCGGGCTTGCCGGCTGCGGTCTCGGCGCGGGCATTGATGAGCCGGTTGCCGATCTTCGTGTCCTTCGCCCAGAACGGCACCAGGCCCCAGCGCAGCATGGCGACGTGCCGCGTGCCGTCCTCGCCTGCCCGGATCACGGGCACGTGCTGGGTGGGCGCGATGTTGTAGCGGGGCTCGACGGGGGGCGGGTCTTCCACGCCGAACACCTCGGCCATGGCCTCGCGGGCGGAATAGAACGCGAAGCGTCCGCACACGGCCCTACTCCCGGATACCCACGCCGCGGTTCATCAGCACCATACTCACCGTGAACAGCAGGACGACGAAGCCGCAGACGATGACGTAGGCGACGCCGATCGGGATATCCGAGGCGCCGAGCACGCCGTAGCGGAACGCGTTCACCATGTACAGGATGGGGTTCGCCAGCGACACCTTCTGCCAGAACTCGGGCAGCAGCGAGATGGAGTAGAACACGCCGCCGAGATAGGTGAGCGGCGTCAGCACGAAGGTGGGGATGATCGAGATGTCGTCGAACTTCTTGGCGAAGACCGCGTTGATGAAGCCCGCCAGCGAGAACACCACCGAGGTGAGTATCACCATGGAGAAGGTGACGAACGGATGCTGCACCGTCAGCCGGGTGAAGGCCAGCGCGATGATGGAGACCAGCGCACCCACCATGAGTCCGCGCACGACGCCGCCGGCCACGTGACCCAGGATGATGGTGGCGTTCGACATGGGCGAGACCAGCATCTCCTCGATGTGACGGCCGAACTTGGCGCCGAAGAACGAGGAGACCACGTTGCCGTAGGAGTTGGTGATCACGGACATCATGATCAGACCCGGCGCGATGTACTGCATGTAGTTGTAGCCGTCCATCGCGCCGATGCGCTTGCCGATCAGCGTGCCGAAGATGATGAAGTACAGCGTCATCGTAATGGCCGGCGGCACGATGGTCTGCACCCAGATACGCATGACCCGCGTGAATTCCTTGTACACGATGGTCTGGAGCCCGACCCAGTTGGCACGCAGGTCCATGCTCAGGCCTCCGCCGCCGCGGCCCGGGCCGCCGCTTTCATCTCGGCGGCCGCGCCCTTGTTCTCCACCAGCCCCATGAAGAGCTCCTCCAGGCGGTTGGCCTTGTTGCGCATGCTGACCACGCGCACGCCCGCGTCCGACAGGGCGGCGAACACCTCGTTCAGGCTCTCGCGTTTCTCCAGCGTCACCTCGAGGTCGCCGTCCGGGCGCAGCGTGAGGTCGTGATGCTCGAGCCGGGGCGCGGCGTCCAGCGGCTCGGCGGGTGTCAGCACGAATACCTCCCGGTTCAGCTTGCGCAGCACGTCGGCCATGCTCGCATCCTCGATGATGCGGCCCTCGTCGATGATGGCCACGTGGCGGCACAGGCTCTCGGCCTCTTCCAGGTAATGGGTGGTGAGGATGATGGTCGTGCCCTCGGCGTTGATCTTCTGCAGGAAGTTCCACATCGAGCGACGGATCTCGATGTCGACGCCGGCGGTGGGCTCGTCCAGGATCAGCAGCTTCGGCTCGTGCACCAGCGCGCGGGCGATCATCAGCCGGCGCTTCATGCCCCCGGACAGGTTGCGCGCGATGTCGTGGCGCCGGTCCCAGAGCTTCAGCTCCGTGAGGTAGCGCTCGGCGCGCTCGTAGGCGAGCCTGCGGGACAGGCCGTAGTAGCCGCCCTGGTTCACCACCGTGTTCAGGACCTTCTCGAACAGATTCAGGTTGATCTCCTGGGGCACGAGGCCCAGACAGGCCTTTGCCTGTTCCAGTTCGTCGTCGATACTGTGGCCGTAGATGCGGACCTCGCCGCTGGTCTTGTTCACCAGCGAGGTGATGATGCCGATGGCGGTGGTCTTGCCGGCGCCGTTCGGGCCGAGGAGCGCGTAGAAGTCGCCTTCCTCCACCTCGAAGTTGATGCCCTTCAGCGCCTCGACGCCGTTGGGATAGACCTTCCTGAGGTCCCTGATACTCAGTGCACGCATGACGCGCCATTGTAGGACCTATGACGGAGCGCCGCATGGACCCGCGCATCGACACGGCCGATTTTCCCCGCGAGGTACGCGCGCTGGCGCGGGTCGCGCCGGAGTTCCGGCCGGTGATCGCGCGCCACGGGATTCCGGCCTTCTGGCGCCGGCCGGAGGGCATCGAGACGCTGGTGCGCATCATCCTGGAGCAGCAGGTGTCCCTCGCCGCGGCCGGTACGCTGTATCGCCGTATCCGCGCCGAACTCGGGGGCATCTCCGCACGGCGGCTGGTGGCCGCGGGGCCCGAGCGGCTGCACCGGCTCGGCATGACACGGCAGAAGGCCCGCTACTGCCACGCGCTGGGCGAGGCCGTGCAGGGCCGGCGGCTGTCCTTTGCGTCGCTGTCCCGGGCGGCGAACCAGGAGGCGCTCGAGATGCTGACCGCGCTCCCCGGCATCGGCCCCTGGACCGCCGGCGCCTACGTCATGGCGGCGATGCGCCGGCGCGACGTCTGGCCACCCGGCGACCTGGCGCTGGAACGGGCCATCCGGCGTCTGCTGCCGGGTGCCGATACCGTCGCGCTGGCTCGCAGCGGCGAACGCTGGCGACCGCGGCGTGCCGTGGCCGCCCGGCTGCTCTGGCACTACTACCGGGCCGAGATCGTGAGCTGAGGCCCGTCAGAGGGAGCGCCGGCGCGGCGGCTTGAGACGCGCGGCCGCGGCCCGGTGCATGGCGGGCACGGGCAGGCGCTGCTGCAGCTGCAGTCCGGCGGCCCGCACGGCACGCCGGCGCAGCGGCACGAGTTCCGCGCAGCGGAGCAGCTCGGGCCAGAAGCCCGGCACCGGGGCGTGTACCGGCCGCAGCCGCGCCGCCTGGGCATGGGCGATGCTCGCCAGCTGCGGTTCGTCCAGCGCGGCGAGCTCCGCGCACCAGGCACCATCCACGCCGCCCAGCAGACGGGCCGCGAAGGGCCGGCGGGCAACCAGCCGCCTGAGCAGCGACAGGCTCATGTAGAGCACGAGTTCCACGCTGGGGGCCGCGCTGCGGAACAGCTCGAAATTGCCCGGGCCCGTGCCACTCCCGCCCACGTCCACTTCCCGCACGCTGCAGAGCAGGAACGGACCGCGAGCCGCCTCTTCCCGCTGCGCCGGCGTCAGCCGCCGCAGTATCTCCCGCGCAGCGGGTTCCAGCCGTTCCAGCTGCCGGGCCGCGTGCCGGTCGTTACTGCCGAGAAACTCCAGGTAGCTGCGATTGATGGCGGTCAGATGCCGCAGATCGCCCTCTTCCAGTGCCTTGTAGACCATGCCCCACCCCCGGTTTGCCGCAATTGTTCTTTATTTCCCATATTGGTCTATTTTTCTCATTTGTGATGCTACCGAAAAAATGATGTCATATATGTTCTAAAAATTACATAAATGGAGGGCAAATGGATGCAGGACACCGGGGACCGCTATGAAATCGAACGGCTGCGCTTCGAGCTGGCGCTGCGGATGATAAGCCACGAGGCACGCACCCAGACCATCAGCCTCTGCACCGGCCTGTCCCATGACAGGATCCGCAAGATCTACAGCCGCTACTTCGCCGGCGGGCGGGGCGGCGTGCGCCGGCGGCGGGGCAAATCGCCGCGCCAGACGGTGCCCTTCGTCCGCAATGCCGTCCACCAGCTGGAGGCGACCACGCTCACCTATCTGTACGTCCAGGGCGGCCTGCTCCGTCTCGGGCCTGACGGCGTGCAGGCGCGCTGGCAGCGGCCGGACGTCGAATACGGCCACCGGGTGTGCCGATCCTACGAGACCTACCAGCTGCTGCATCCGCGCTGCCTGTTCAGCTTCGAATGGGCGTGGAACCTGCTTCAGTCGCTGAGTGGCGAGGGTGACCTGGGGCTCACCCGTTGCCACGACTGCGGCCTGGACTATCTTTACGACCGCTACGGCCTGAACTTCCATCAGTGCCCGGCCTGCGAGATTCGCACGGGGCGCAGCCGGCGGCCGGGGCACGGCAGCTTCGCCCGGGCGTAGTAGAATAGCCGGATGACCATCAAGACAGCCGACCTCTGTGACGAACACGCCGAACGGGTCAGCATTGCCGACCCCGTCTTCCGCACCTACGGCGGCCGCGCCGCCTTCGCCGGGCCCATCACCACGTTGCGCGTCTTCGAGGACAACGTGCTCGTGCGCGCCGCGCTGGAGGAGCCCGGCGACGGCCGGGTACTGGTGGTGGACGGAGCCGGCTCGATGCGCTGCGCGCTGCTCGGCGACCAGCTCGCCGCGCTGGCCGCGGGCAACGGCTGGGCAGGCGTGGTGGTGAACGGCTGTATCCGCGACTCCGTCGACATCGCCGGCATCGACATCGGCGTGCGGGCCCTGGCCACCATGCCCCTGAAGAGCCGCAAGCTGGGCCGCGGCGAGCGGGACGTGCCGGTGGCCTTCGCCGGCGTGCTGTTCGAGCCCGGCCATCATCTCTATGCCGACGAGGACGGGCTCCTGGTCAGCGCCGACGCCCTCGGCTGAGGGCGGACCGTGGCAGAGCCGCTGCCCCACAACACCTTCGCCGGCGCCTACGTGGACCGGGCCGGTGAGCGCCGGGTGGACAAGGCCTGGCAGCGCGAGGCCCTGACCCGTCCCGGCACGGTGTTCGTACCGGTGTGGCAGGGACGCTGCCCGGCGGACGAGGCCCGCGGCCGCGCCTGGCTGCTGCGCTACGAGGAGCTGCCGGGCGAGCCCCGGCTCGACGACCTCGTGTTCCTGGGCGTCTTCCGCGGCGCGCCGGCCTTCGCGCTGGAGGTGGACGAACCCGTCCTGCCGGCCGCCGGCCAAGTGGAATACCGGGACCTGCGCACCCTGGGCGGCCTGCTGCCGCCCGACGAGGCCAGCCTCGCGGCACACGCCCGGGCCATGATCCTGTGGCACCAGGCCCAGCGCCACTGCGGCCATTGCGGCGCCATCACTGCGCCGGATGCCGGCGGCTACGCGCGCATCTGCACCGGCCCGGAGTGCGGCCGGCGCATATTCCCGCGGGTGGACCCGGCCATCATCGTGCTGGTGGCGGCCGGGGAGCGCTGCCTGCTCGGCCGCCAGCCGACCTGGCCCGAGGGCCGCTATTCGACCATCGCCGGCTTCGTCGAGCCGGGCGAGAGCCTGGAGGAGGCGGTGCGGCGGGAGGTCTTCGAGGAGACGAACGTGCGTCTGGCCGAGGTGCTCTACCAGTCGTCCCAGCCCTGGCCCTTCCCCTCCGCGCTGATGCTCGGCTTCCGTGCCATTGGGCAGTCGGACGAGATCGTGCTGAACGACGGCGAGCTGCAGGACGCTCGCTGGTTCACACGGCGCGAGATTCGCGCCGGCTGGCCCAAGCTGCCGCCCCGCCTGTCCATCGCCCGCCGCCTGGTCGACGACTGGCTCGCGGAAGACGACGGCGACGCCGATCCACGCGGCCCGGGCAGAGCCTAGCCCCGTGTGCCTCGTCGTCGCCGCCTGGCGCATGCATCCCGAGCTGCCGCTGATCCTGGCGGGCAACCGGGACGAATTCCATGCCCGGCCCGCGGAACCGGCGCACTGGTGGGACGGGGAAACGGGCGTGCTGGCCGGGCGGGACCTCGAGGCCGGCGGTACCTGGCTCGGCGTGACCCGCGGCGGGCGCTTCGGCGTGGTGACCAACTACCGGGAGGGCTCGCCCCGGGGCGGCGAGGTATCCCGCGGCGTGCTGCTCACAGACTGGCTCACGGGCGACGAACCGGCCGCCGGTTTCGCCGCCCGGCTGGCGCACGAGGAACAGCGCTACGCCGGTTTCAACCTGCTGTTCGGCGACCCGGCGACACTGCGCTATCACACCAACCGGCAGGCGGCGAGCCGGGAACTCGAGCCCGGCATCCACGGCGTGAGCAACGCGTTGCTGGATACGCCCTGGCCGAAACTGGTGATCACCCGCGAGCGCCTGGCGCGGCTCATCGACGATGACCGCTGCGAGGCCGGTGCCATTCTGGACATCCTGGCCGATACCGAGCCCGCCGGCGAGGACGGCGAGACGGACCCCTCGCTGGACACGGCCCTGGACCCTGACCTCCGCCGGGTCCTCTCGGCGCCGTTCATCCTGACGCCGACCTACGGGACGCGCTGCTCGACGGTGGTCCTGTTCCGCGCCAACGGCAGCGCCGAATTCGTGGAGCGGCGCTTCGGCCCGGCCGGCGAGACCAGCGGCGAGACCCGGGTCAGTTTCCGTCTGGCATGAACCGCGCCCGCAGCCAGGCCGAGATGTCGGCGATCTCGGCCGGGCAGACTGCGTGGGGCATCTCGTAAGTGTGCCACTCCACGGGGTAGCCGGCGGCGGACAAGGCCTCGCGGGTCTGCTCGCCGAGGCCGACCGGCACCATGGGATCCTGGCGTCCGTGGGCCATGAACACCGGCAGGTCCCGGTTGGTTGCGCTGGCTTCGGCAGCCAGCGTCTCGCCCAGGGGCATCCAGGTGGAGAGCGCGATCAGCCCGGCCAGGCGCTCCGGGTAGCGCAGCGCCGCGTGGATGGCGACGGCGCCGCCCTGGGAGAAACCGGCCAGCACGATACGCTCCGCCGCGATGCCGCGCTGGCGCTCCCGCTCGATCAGCTCCACCGTGGCGGCGGCGCTCGCGCGGATGCCTTCCTCGTCCTGGCGGGCACTGCGGTCGATGGCGACGATGTCGTACCAGGCTCGCATGCGCATGCCGGCATTGATGGTCACCGGACGGACGGGCGCATGCGGGAACACGAAGCGCAGCGGGAGATCCTGCGGCAGCCTCAGCTCCGGCACCACCGGCTCGAAGTCGTGCCCGTCGGCCCCCAGGCCGTGCAGCCAGATGACGGAACCTGCCGGCTCGTCGCCGGTGCTGATCTCTACGGTTTCCAGCATGTCTCCTCCCGTTGCGAATGTCCCCGTATCGGAATGCCGCGATACCGGAGCGCGCAGGTTAACCGGAAAATGGCCCGTCGGCAGCCTTGACCACGTATGCGCATTAGGTTACTAATATGCGCAAATTTATTCATTGTCCTCCATCATGCCCGCCAGTGCCGAACAACAGATCGAGCGCCGCCGCGCCATCGCGGCCATCCTGCGTGAGCGTCCGGTCGCCACCCAGGGCGAGCTGGTGCGCGCGCTCCGCGAGCTCGGCTTCGACGCCACCCAGTCCAGCGTCTCCCGGGACCTGCGCATCCTGGGCGCCGCGAAGGAGGCGGAGGGCTACCGCCTGCGCGCCGACGCGCAGGCGGCGGCGCCGGGCGACGCCTTCGCCGAGGTGGCCGGCTTCGTGCGTGCCGTGAAACGGGCCGGCGCCAACCTGGTGGTGGTGCAGACCGGCATCGGCGCCGCGCAGCGGGTGGCGGTGGCGCTGGACCGCAGCCGCTGGCCGGAGATCGTCGGTACCCTGTCCGGCGACGACACCATCTTCGTGGCCACGGCCGGCGCGGCGGCCAGCGCCCGGCTCGAATCCAGACTCAACGACATCTTCGCGGAGCGAGAAGTATGAACTCACCGTCCTCCCCGATCCTGCTCGCCTACTCCGGCGGCCTGGACACCTCCTTCTGCGTGCCCTGGCTCAAGGAGCACTACGAGCGTCCGGTCATAACCGTCACGGTGGATACCGGCGGCATCGACGAGGATGCCCGGCGGGAACTGGCGGCGCGCTCCGAGGCGCTGGGCGCCGCGGAGCACCTGCTGATCGACGCCCGCCGGGACTTCTTCGACGAGGTGCTGCGCTGGCTGATCGCCGGCAACGTGCGCCGGGGCGGTCTCTATCCGCTGTGCGTCGGCGCCGAACGCGGTATCCAGGCGGCCCGCATGGCCGCCGCCGCCGCGGAGCACGGCGCCGACACCGTGGCCCACGGCTGCACGGCGGCCGGCAACGACCAGGTGCGCTTCGAGGTGGCCCTGCGCACGCTGAACCCCGCGCTGGAGGTGCTGGCGCCGGTTCGCGACAACAGCTGGGCACGGGCCGACCAGCTCGCCTACCTGGAAGAACACGGCATGCCGGTACCGAAGTCGGGATCGGCCTACTCCATCAACCGGGGCCTGTGGGGCGTGACCATCGGCGGCCGGGAGACGCTGGATTCGAGCGGCTCCATCCCCGAAGAGGCCTGGGTGCTCTCCTCCGGCGCGCTGGCCTCCGCCCGCGCGCCGGAGACCCACCGCATCGGTTTCGAGCGGGGCCGACCGGTTTCCATCGACAGCGAGAAACTGGAGCCCGTGGCGCTGATCGAGCAGCTCGAGACCCTGGGCGGCACCTTCGCCATCGGCCGGGGCATCCACCTGGGCGACACCATCCTCGGCACCAAGGGCCGGGTGGCCTTCGAGGCACCGGCCGCGGAGATCCTGCTCACCGCCCACCGGGAGCTCGAGAAGCTGGTGCTGAGCGGTGCCCAGCAGCGCATCAAGGATACGGTGGCCGCCGCCTACGGTGACTTCGTGCACGAGGGCCGCCAGCTCGACCCGGTCTGCCGGGACATCGAGGCGCTGCTGGCTTCCTCCCAGGAGAGGGTCACCGGCGAGGTGACGGTGCAGCTCAGGCCCGGCAGCGTGTTCGTCGAGGGCGTCGCCTCGCCGTACTCGCTGATGGCCGCCAGCAAGGGCGTCTACGGCGAGGCGGCCGGCGAATGGACGCCGGCGGATGCGCTGGGCCACGCGCGCATCCTGTCGCTGGCCGGCATGCTGCAGACCCGCGCCGCAGGCCAGGCGGAGGACGGATGATGCGCAGCGTCGTCGTCGACAAGATCGCCTCGGTGGCCCAGCACCACGAGCTGGGCCGCGAGCTGCGCCTGGCCGAAGAGATCCCCTGCGAGGAAGGCGTGCTCGTCGCGGTGGAGGTGCTGAACAACAAGACCCGCTACAACACCATGGAGCTCACCAGCGGCCGCATGGCCACGGTGAAGCGCGGCGACGTCATCGTCGGCGCGCTCGGCCATCGCAAGGCGCTCCGGGGCTACTCCGGCCACCTGCCGAAGACCCTGGCTCCCGGCGACACCGTGCAGTTGCTGAACATCGGCGGCGTGCTCGGCATCTGTGACTCGGTGAACCCGGACGTGGGTCCGCCGTTCGAATGCCGGGTGCTCGGCACGGTACTCACCTTCCCCTATCTCGGCGAACGCATCGGCGTGCCGGCCCGGGTGGGCGAATTCCCGCTGGACTACGACGCCCCGCTGGACGTGCAGGGCGTGCCCGTGATCGCGCTGGCCGGCACCTGCATGGACTCGGGCAAGACGGCGGCGGCCTGCGCCATCGTCAGCCGGCTGCGGCACAACCGTCACCGGGTGGCGGCCGGCAAGGCCACCGGGGTGGCACTGCGCCGGGACGTACTGGCCATGGAGGACGCGGGTGCCGGCGAGGGCCTTCTATTCATGGACTTCGGTGTGGTGACCACCAGTGCTGCGAACGGACCCGCCCTCACCCGCTCGCTGCTGACGAAGCTGGCCGAGGACCGGCCGGATGCCATCGTCATGGAGCTGGGTGACGGCCTCCTCGGACCCTACGGCGTGGCGGCCATCCTGGACGATCCCGCCCTGAAGGCGGCGTTCACGGCCGTGGTGCTGTGCGCCAACGACCCGGTGGCTTCCTGGGGCGGCGTGAAACTGCTGCGCGAGACCCACGGCATCGAGCCGGTGGTGGTGACGGGGCCGGCCACGGACAACGCGGTGGGCATCGACATGATCGTCGAGGGCCTGGATGTGGCCGCCGTCAACGCGCTGACCGACGGGGTGCGCCTCGGCGACCTGGTGGCCGCACACGTCGGTCTCGGCGGAGAGCGGGCGTGAGCGCCGCAGAGCGGGTCATCCCCACCCTGGTGCTGGGCGGCACCGGCTACGTGGCTGGCGAGTTCCTGCGCCTGCTCACCGCCCACCCGAACCTGACGCTTGCCGCCGCCGTCTCGGGCAGCCGGGCGGGCGAGCCGATCGGAGCGGTGTTCCCCCAGCTCGGCGCCGCCCTCGGCAACGCGGCGTTCGTGGGCGCGGACGACGTGCCGGCGCTGCTGCAACGCCACGAGGAAGTGGCGGTGTTCTCCGCCGCGCCCCACGGCGCCTCCGCGCCGATGCTGGCGCAACTGCTCGCCGATGCCGAGAGCGCCGGCAGCCGGCTGCACATCGTGGACGCCTCCGCCGATTTCCGCTTCCCTGGCCGCGCGGCCTTCGAGGCGGTGTACGGCCAGGATCACGGCGCACCGGAGCTCTTCGACGCGTTCCGCTGTGCGGTGCCCGAGCACCTGGCGGAGACCGGGACCGCCCATGCCGCCCATCCGGGCTGCTTCGCCACCTCGGTGCTGCTGGGCGCCGTGCCCCTGCTCGCCGCCGGACTGATACACCCCACGGTGTTCGTCGCCGGTATTACCGGCAGCACGGGCTCCGGCCGTACGCCGACGGCGACCACCCATCATCCGGAACGCCACAGCAACCTGTTCGCCTACAAGCCGCTGGCGCACCGGCACGCGCCGGAGATCGCCATGCTGTCGGAGGCGGCCAGCGGGGTCGCTGCGAACTTCAGTTTCATCCCCCACTCCGGCCCGTTCGCCCGCGGCATCCACTCCACGCTGCAGGCGCCACTGACCGCCGGCGCCGACCGGGACGCCCTGGCCGCCGCCCTCGCCGACTACTACCGGGAGGCGCCCTTCGTGCGCATCGTGGACGGCACGCCCCGGGTGAAGGACGTGGCAGGCAGCAACTACGCTCACATCGGCGTGGCCGCGGACGGCTCCACCGCCGCCGTGTTCGTCGTCATCGACAACCTGCTGAAAGGCGCCGCCGGCGGCGCCATGCAATGGATGAACCGTCTGTGGTCACTGCCGGAGACCGCGGGTCTCACGCAGCCGGCCCCCGGCTGGATATGAGGGCGCCCATGGACA
>CAYRZI010000001.1:21264-49640 GCA_964428605.1 uncultured Woeseiaceae bacterium | reverse complement strand
ACGAACCCGGACGCGAGCCGCAGCGCCGCCGCCGTCGAGGCCGCCTGCACCCTGCCGGTCTACCCCCACCTGCCCATCGAGCCGGTCAGCGCCAGCGGCGTGCACCTGCACACGGCGGACGGCCGGGACATCCTGGATTTCTACGGCGGCCATGCCGTGACCGCGCTCGGTTACGACCACCCGGCGCTGGTCTCCGCCATCGAGCGGCAGATGAAGACGCTGCTGTTCCAGAGCAACATGTCGCCGCTGGCCGTGCGCGCGCGCGCCGCCGAGAAACTGACCGCCTTCGCGCCGGATCACCTCACCCGCGCCCTGTTCGTGAACAGCGGCGCCGAGGCCAACGAGAACGCGCTCAGGATCGCGTGTCTCGCCACCGGACGGCGCAAGGTGGTGGCCGTCGAGCACGCTTTCCACGGCCGCAGCACCGCCGCGGCCGCCGTGACCTGGGGCAGCCGCAAGCGCTGGTATGCGTTCCCCGACCTGCCTTTCGACGTGACCTTCGTGCCGCGCAACGATGCCGAGGCCGCGCGCCACGCGGTGGACGACGGCACCGCCGCCGTCATCGTCGAGCCCGTGCAGGGCGTGGCCGGCGCCTTCGACCTGGCGCCGGCGTTCCTGCGCGCGCTCGGTGAGGCGGCCAAGGCGCACGGCGCCATCTTCATCGCCGACGAGGTGCAATGCGGCACCGGTCGCTCCGGGCTGCCGTTCGCGATCCAGCATGCAGGCGTCGCGGCAGACATCGTCACGGCCGCGAAATCGCTCGGCGGCGGCTTCCCCTGCGGCGCGCTGCTCACCACCGAGGCGCTGGCGGCGGAGCTGCGCGCCGGCGACCTGGGTACCACCTTCGGCGGCGGGCCGGTCGCCTCCGCCGCCATCGAGGCCGTGGTGGACACCATCGTCGGCGAGAACCTTATGGACAACGTGCGCGAACGCGAGACGCAGATCCGCTCGACCTGCATCACGGGGCCGGTGGCGGGCATCCAGGGCAGGGGGCTGCTGCTCGGCCTGCGCTGCACGGCACCCGCCGCCCGTGTGCGCGACGCGCTGCTCGAGCGTGACATACTCACGGGCACCAGCGGCGACCCCGCGGTGCTGCGCCTGCTGCCGCCCTACGTGATCGACACCGGCCACGTCGAACGCCTGGCGCAGGCGCTCGCCGAGATTCGGATTAGCGACGAATGACCGACCACCTTCGGAACGACAACATGAAGACATTCAACGACCTCGCAGACCTCGAGCGCGAAGAGATCGCCGAGCTGATCACGCTGGCCGGACGGCTGGACGAGAAACCCGAGCCCCGGGCGCTGGAGGGCAAGGTGCTCTCGCTGCTGTTCCTCTCCCCCAGCCTGCGCACGCTGGCCTCCTTCCAGGCCGCCATGGTGCGCCTCGGCGGCGGCTCGTTCGTGATCTCGCCGGACATGTCCATCCACGGGCTGGAGACCCGCCACGGCATCGTGATGGACGGCTCGGCGGCGGAGCACATCAGCGAAGCCGTCCCGGTTATCGCCTCCTACGGGGATGCCATCGGCATCCGCGTATTCGCGGAGCGGCGCAACCTGGAGGAGGACCTGGCCGAGAAGCAGTACCGCGAGCTGGAGGCACTGATCGACACGCCGCTCATCAACATGGAGTCGGCGGTGAACCACCCCTGCCAGAGCCTCGCCGACTGGAAGACCATGGACGACCTCGCCATCCCCGCCGACGGCGGCCGGTTCGTACTCTCCTGGGCCTATCATCCGAAGGCGCTGCCGCTGGCGGTGCCGGCCGCCACCGTGCACATGGCCGCCGCCCGGGGCATGGACGTGACCGTGCTGCGGCCGGAAGGCTTCGAGCTGCCCGACCCGATCATGGCGAAGGCCAGGGCCGCCGCGGAGGTCAGCGGCGGCTCGCTGCGCGAGACCGACGACCGCGCCGAGGCCATGGAGGGCGCACACGTGATCTATGCGAAGTCCTGGTCTTCGACCCGCCACTACGGCGACCGCCTGGAAGACGAGAAGCTGCGCCGGGAGCACGTCGACTGGTGCGTGGACGAGCCCTGGTTCGACAACGCCGCCGAGGACTGCCGCTTCATGCACTGCCTGCCGGTGCGCCGCGGCGTGGTGGTGGCGGATCGCATCCTGGACGGGCCGCGCAGCGTCGTGATCCGGGAGGCGCGCAACCGCATGCTCGCGCAGATGGCGGTGCTGTACCGGATGATGGGAGGCGGCGCATGATCGGCAAGCGCGAACGGGCCATCGTGGTGTCGGCGCTGAAGCACGCGGCGCCCTACATCCGCCTGTACAAGAAGAAGGTGTTCGTGCTGAAGGCCGGCGGCGACGTCTTCGCCGACCCGGCCTCCACCCGCGCACTGATGGAACAGGTTGGCATCCTCTACCAGGTGGGCGTCCGCGTGGTGCTGGTGCACGGCGGCGGGCCCCAGTCGACGGAGCTCGCGAAGGCGCTGGGCTTCGACGCCAAGTTCGTCGCGGGGCGCCGGGTCACCGACGCGGACTCGCTGAACGTGGCGGCCATGGTGCTGAACGGGCAGATCAACACGCGCATCCTGGCCGCCTGCCGCGACCTGCAGATCCCGGCCGTCGGTATCAGCGGCGTGGATGCGGGGCTGATCCGCGCCCATCGGCGTCCGCCCGTGCAGGAGGGCGAAGAGTCCATCGACTACGGCTTCGTCGGCGACATCGACAGCGTCGACGCGGAGGTGCTCGCGAAACAGCTGGACAACGGCCTGATGCCGGTGGTAAGCCCGCTGTCCGCCGACGCCGACGGCACGCTGCTGAACATCAACGCAGATACCGTGGCGGCCGCGATTGCCTCTGCCCTGGACGCGGAGAAGCTCATCCTCGCCACGGGTGCGCCGGGCATCCTGGCGGATGCGTCCGATCCGGGCTCGCTCATCTCCTACCTGGACCGCAAAGGCCTGGAGAAGCTGCGCGCCGGCGGCGCGCTGGCCGACGGCATGCTGCCGAAGGCGGCGGCCATCACCCAGGCCCTGGACCAGGGCGTGGAGCGCGTGCACGTCATCTCGCACCGGGTGGAGGACAGCCTGCTGCTGGAGGTCTTCACCAACGAGGGCACCGGCACGCTGGTGGTCAACGACGTGGGTGCCCTGACGCCGGAGGAGCAGCATCCCGGCGAAACGCCCGCAAACGAGGCCGGGGGCGAGGCTTGAGCAGGCTCTGGGACAAGGGCGCGCCACTGGACGAGCGGGTGCTGCGCTACACCGCCGGCGAGGACCATCGCCTGGACGAGCGGCTGGTGGCCCACGACGTGCGTGCCTCCGTCGCCCACGCAGAGATGCTGAACGCCTGCGGCCTGCTCGGCGACGACGACCTCGCCGCCATCCGTGACGGCCTGACCCGCCTCGGCGCATCCCACGCCGCCGGCGAATGGCATATCGGCCTCGAGGACGAGGACGCCCATACCGCGCTGGAGCGCCGGCTGACCGACGCCATCGGCGAGGCCGGCGGCCGCGTGCATCTCGGCCGCTCGCGCAACGACCAGGTGCTGGCGGCGCTCAGGCTTTACCTGAAGGACGCTGCCGCCACGCTGGCCGCCGGCGCCGAGGGGCTGGCCGCGGCGCTGGACCGTCTGGCGGAGCGCCAGGGCGAGGTGGAGCTGCCCGGCTACACCCACCTGCAGCAGGCCATGCCGAGTTCGGTTGCCCTGTGGGCCGGCGGCTTCGCGGCCGCGCTGCGGGACGACGCGCAGGGGCTGGCCGCCGCCGGCCGGCGCATCGACAGAAACCCGCTCGGCAGCGCGGCCGGCTACGGCACGCCCGGCCTGCCGCTCGACCGGCGGATGACCGCCGACGCCCTCGGCTTCGCCGCCGTCGAAGAGCCGGTCACGGCCGTGCAGCTGTCCCGGGGCAAGGCGGAGAGCGGGCTGCTGTTCGAGATCACGCTCACGCTGCAGGACACGGCCCGGCTCGCCGCCGACCTGCTGCTGTTCTACACCCGGGAGTTCTCCTACGTGCGCCTGCCGGAGGCGTTCACTACCGGCTCGTCCATCATGCCGCAGAAGCGCAACCCGGACGTGCTGGAACTCGCCCGCGCCGCACCGGCCACCGCACAGGCGTGCCTGGACGAGTGCCTGATGGTCACGGCGAAACTCACTTCGGGTTACCATCGCGATCTGCAGCGCCTGAAGCCGCCGCTGTTCCGCGGCATCGACCTCGCCGACGACACGCTGGTGATCATGGCCGCCGTCGTCGACGGCGTGAGCTTCCGGCCGGAGCACATCCGGCTCGACCCCGGTGTGCACGCGGCGGGCGAGGCGAACCGGCTGGTCCTGGAGGAAGGCATCCCGTTCCGCGAGGCCTACCGGCGCGTCGCCCGGAAACTTTCTTGACTTTTCAGGACCTTCCGGTCCGCAACTCCGGGCCCGGCCCGGCAGGGGTAACGACATGATCTGGTTCGGCGGACGCATCCCACCGCTGGAAGAAGTGCAGAAGCTCCAGAAGGGCACCATCAACGAACACATCGGCGTACAGGTCTCGGAGATCGGCGACGACTATCTCTGCGGCACCATGCCCGTGGACGAGCGTACCCGCCAGCCCTATGGCGTACTGCATGGCGGCGCCACCGTGGTGCTGGCCGAGACCCTCGGCAGCATCTCTGCGGCCCTCAGCGTGGACCCGGCCCGCTACCGCTGCATGGGGCTGGAGGTGAACGCGAATCACCTGCGCGCCGTGCGCGACGGCATCGTGACGGGCACGGCACGCCCGTTCCACCGGGGCCGCACCACCCAGGTGTGGGGCATCGAGGTCGCCGACGAGGAAGGCCGGCGCACCGCGGTCTGCCGGATCACGATGGCCGTCATCGACCTGGAGGCACGGGGATGACGTCCCTGCGGCTGCGCCGTGCCCGGGCCGTCGTGGCCCTGGCGGCCGTCGCCGGTGGGGCTCTGGCCGGCTGCGGTCAGAAGGGGCCCCTCTACCTGCCCGGCGAAAGCCCGCAGCAGGTGGAACCGGGCATCCCCGTCGAGGAGGTCGGCAGGGGCATCCCGGAGGAGGAGGACAAGCGGCAGGAAGAGGAAGCGGCCGGAGAACGATGAGAGACCCACGATGACGGAACGCGAGAAGCTGGTACTGGTCGACGGGTCCTCCTATCTCTACCGCGCCTTCCACGCCCTGCCGCCACTGACCAACTCCGCCGGCGATCCCACCGGGGCGGTGCTCGGCGTGCTGAACATGCTGAACAAGCTGGTGCGCGAGGAACAACCCCAGCACATCGCGGTGGTGTTCGACGCTCCGGGCAAGACCTTCCGCGACGAGATGTTCGAGGAATACAAGGCCAACCGCCCGCCCATGCCCGACGAGCTGCGCTCCCAGGTGCTGCCCCTGCTGGAGGCGGTGGAGGCCATGGGGCTGCCGCTGCTGCGCATAGATGGCGTCGAGGCCGACGACGTCATCGGCACCCTGTCCCGCCGCGCGCTGGACCGGGGCATGGAGGTGCTCGTCTCCACCGGCGACAAGGACATGGCCCAGCTGGTGAGCGAGGGCATCGGGCTCGTGAACACCATGACCGATACCCGGCTGGACCGGGACGGCGTCAAGGACAAGTACGACGTCTGGCCGGAGCAGATCGTCGACTGGATCGCGCTGGTGGGCGACAGCTCGGACAATATCCCCGGCGTGCCCCGGGTGGGGGCAAAGACGGCGGCCAAATGGCTGAATCAGTACGACAACGTCGACGACATCGTCGCCGACGCCGAAAACATCAGGGGCAAGGTGGGCGAGAGTCTGCGCGAGCACCTGGAGGAGCTGGAACTCTCCCGCCGGCTGGCCACCATCCGCGACGACGTGGAGCTGAACGTCGAGCCCGACAGCCTGGCACCGGGCGAGCCGGACGTGGAACGCCTGCGCGGGCTCTACCGGCGCCTGGAACTGCGTACGCTGCTGCGCCAGCTGGACGAGGCCTTCGGCGCGCCGGCGCCGGCGGCCGACAAGCCGGGCACCGACTACGAGCTGGTTACCGACGAGCAGGCCCTCGGCCGCTGGCTCGAGCGCATCGACGCCGCGGAACTGACGGCACTCGACACCGAGACCGACAGCCTGAACTACATGGCCGCCAGGCTGGTCGGCATCTCGCTGTCCGTCGAGCCCGGCGCGGCCGCCTACATCCCTGTGGGTCACGACTACGCGGGCGCACCGGACCAGCTGGACCGCGAACTCGTGCTGGAGCGTCTGCGTACCTGGCTGGAGGACGAGTCGAAGCCCAAGGTGGGCCATCATCTCAAGTATGACGCCCACGTCTTCCGCCGCTACGGCATCCGGCTCGCCGGCATGCGCTACGACACCATGCTGGAGTCCTACGTACTGAACAGCACCGCCACCCGGCACGACATGGGTTCCGCGGCACGCCATTACCTGGGCCTGGAGACCATCCCGTACGAGCAGGTGGCCGGCAAGGGCGCGAAGCAGATCACCTTCGACCAGGTCGCCCTGGAGGAGGCACTGCCCTACGCGGCCGAGGACGCCGATGTCACGCTGCAGCTGCACCGCCGCCTGTGGGACGAGCTCAGCCGGACCGGCCGGCTGGAGCGGGTGTACGAGGAGATCGAACAGCCGCTGGTCGCCGTGCTGACCGAGATGGAGGAGACCGGCGTGTTGCTCGACTGCAAGCTGCTCCGGACCCAGAGCCGGGAGCTGGCGGAGAAGATGCGCGCCGCCGAGGAAAAGGCCCACGACATCGCCGGCGGCCCGTTCAACCTCGGCTCGCCGAAGCAGCTGCAGGAGATCCTGTTCGAGCGCCAGGAACTGCCGGTGATCAGGAAGACGCCGAAGGGCCAGCCCTCCACCGCCGAGGACGTGTTGCAGGAGCTGGCCGCCGACTACGAGCTGCCGGAGGTGATCCTGGAGTACCGCGGCCTGTCCAAGCTGAAGAGCACCTACACCGACAAGCTACCGGAGCTGGTCGGCGGCGACGGGCGCATCCACACATCCTATCACCAGGCGGTGGCGGCCACCGGCCGGCTGTCCTCCTCCGATCCGAACCTGCAGAACATCCCCATCCGCACGCCGGAGGGTCGGCGCATCCGCCAGGCCTTCGTGGCACCGGAGGGCTACCGCATCCTCGCCGCGGACTACTCCCAGATCGAGCTCAGGATCATGGCGCATCTTTCGGGCGACGAGGGCCTGCTCTCGGCCTTCGCCGGGGACGAGGACATCCACCGGGCCACCGCCGCGGAGGTGTTCGACACGGCGCTGGACGCCGTTACCGGCGAGCAGCGCCGCTCGGCCAAGGCCATCAACTTCGGCCTGATCTACGGCATGTCGGCGTTCGGCCTCGCCCGCCAGCTGGGGATACCGCGGGCGGACGCCCAGGCCTACGTGGACCGCTATTTCGAGCGCTACCCCGGCGTGCGCGCCTACATGGACTCCACCCGGGAGCAGGCCCACGAGCAGGGCTACGTGGAGACCGTCATGGGCCGGCGCCTGTATCTACCGGAGATCAACTCCCGCAACGTCCAGCGGCGCCAGTACGCCGAGCGGAGCGCCATCAACGCGCCGATGCAGGGCACCGCGGCCGACATCATCAAGCGCGCGATGATCGACGTGCACCGCTGGCTCGCGGAGGAGACCGTGGATGCACGCGTAATCATGCAGGTGCACGACGAGCTGGTACTGGAGGTGGCGGAGGCCGCGGCCGACGCAGTGGCCGCCGGCCTGGTCGAGCGCATGAGCCGGGCCGCGGAGCTCGCCGTGCCGCTGAAGGTGGACACCGGACTCGGCGCCAACTGGGACGAGGCCCACTGAGGCAGGGCCGCGAATTTCCCTCCGGGGCGGGGAACTCACCCCGCCGGTCACCGTCAAACGATACCGAGTGGCACCCACCACTCACCCGCTGGCCTCCCTCAGCGGGACTGCAACACGGTCACCCCAAGCCTGTTGCACGCATAGCCCCGGCGCGTATCCCCTGTTTCAGACGCGCCGGGGCCTTTTTTTGGGCGCGATCTTCATGGCGCGGTCGCCTCCGCCGTCTCCGCCCTGCCGAGCATCGCCTCCAGGCGCTCCCGTGCCTCGGTCACGCCCTGGCGCTTCAGTGCCGAGAACAGCTGCACGGTGGCGGCCCCGTCCAGTTCCCTGCGTACCTTCGCGAGCTCGGCGGCGGCCTGGCCGCGCTTCAGCTTGTCCGCCTTGGTCAGCAGCACGTGCACCGGCCGGTCGATGCCGTCCGCCAGGTCCAGCATCTGCCAGTCGAAATCGGTGAGCCGGCGGCGGATGTCCACAATCAGGAACAGTCCCGCGAGGCTGCGGCGCTCGCCGAAGTAGGCACTCATGAGGCCGCGCCAGTGACGCTGCATCGAGGCCGACACACGGGCGAAGCCGTAGCCGGGCAGGTCGACGAGACGGGCGCCGTCCCAGAGCTCGAAGAAATTCACCAGCTGGGTGCGACCGGGCGTCTTGCTGGTGTGCGCGAACTGCCGCCGGTTCACCAGGGTATTGATCGCACTGGATTTACCGGCGTTGGACCGCCCGGCGAAGGCCACCTCCCGGCCGTCGTCCGGCAGGAACTGGGAGGGGTTGTGGGCGCTGGCGAGAAAGTGGGCGGCAGGGTATTGCGACATGGGCGTACAGACCCTTGGGCAGGCGCCTTTTCATGTATAATTCGAGGTTTGCGCGAGTCTATCACGCTCCCCGCGAGGGCAGGGCCGCACCGGCCGCCGCCCGAAGCTCTGTAACAACCTCCCGACGCGCCCGGCGCGGCGGGACACTGAACCACAGACCGGCTGGAATCGCCGGACTGGAATTGCTGGAACTGAAAGATGCCCGACATTTCGCTGCCGACCTTCCCGCATATTGTTCAACAATCTGTTCAACGATTCGTTCGTCGACTCGTTCAACGAGCCGCCTGCCTAGCCGCCCTGCTGCTGTTCGCCACCGGTGTCTCCGGCGAGAGCCTGATCGACGGATCCGGCGAGGCGGGCAAGTCCAAGTCCACCACCTGCGCCGCCTGCCACGGAGCCGAGGGCGTCAGCGTGAATCCGGAATGGCCGAATCTGGCCGGTCAGAACGCCCGTTACATCTACGAGCAGCTGATCGCATGGAAGAGCGGCGAGCGGCAGAACGTGCTGATGTCCAGTCAGGCGCAGGGCCTGTCCGACCAGGACATGAAGGACCTGGCCGTGTACTACGAGGCCCAGGTACTGCCCCCGCGGGCGGTCGCGAACCCGGACCTCGTGGAGATGGGCGAGCGGCTCTACCGGGGCGGCGATCTGGAAGGCGGCATCTCCGCCTGCATCGCCTGCCACGGCCCGCGCGGCCTCGGCAATCCCGCGGCCGCCTATCCGAAGCTGCGCGGCCAGCACGCCACCTACACGGCCTCCACGCTGAAGGCCTACCGCTCCGGCGAGCGCGTGTCGAGCATGAACAAGGTCATGAACAACATCGCAGAGCGCCTGAACGACGAGCAGATCGAGGCGCTCGCCTCCTACGTCCAGGGCCTGAAGTAGGGCGCTGAACTCGGCCGGCGGGCGCCGGTCGAACCCCGGAGCGACGCCACACCGGCCAGCCACAGAGACAGAAGGGACATCATGAAGCCGAGACTCCTGCTACTGCCCCTGACACTTGCCGCCATTACCCTCGCCGCCTGCGGCCGGGAGAGCGAGGCGCCCGCGCCGGACATGGCGCAGGACCGCCCGGCGGCCGAACAGACAGCGCCCGCCGCCGAGACGGACGTGGCCGAGGCGCCCGCCCGGGAAGAAGCCCAGCCGGTATCGGAATCCGCCGGTGAGACCGCCCGGGACGAAGGGCCCGCGGACGACCGCGCCCTCCGCCTTGCCGGCAGTGGCGGCAACAAGGAACAGAGCGAGACCCGCTTCACCGAGGGCAGGCACTACACCCGCCTGATGCCCGCCCAGCCGACGATGACAGGCGGCGACCGCATCGAGGTGGCCGAGGTGTTCTGGTATGGCTGCGTGCACTGCGCCACGTTCGACCCGATCATCGAGGAATGGGCCGGGGACGTTCCAGCGGACGTCGTATTCGTGCGCATCCCGGCCGTCTGGAACCGCACGCTGCAGACCCACGGCCGTGCCTTCTATACCGCCGAGGTACTGGCCCGCAGCGGAGCACTCGAAGACCCCGAGGGCCTGCATAAGGCGTTCTTCGCCGAGTACCACGGCAAAGGCAACACCCTGGCCACCGAGGGCCGCCTGAAGGAGTTCTTCGCCCGCTTCGGCGTCGACGAGGAGAGCTTCGACAAGGCCTGGAACTCTTTCGAGGTGGACCAGAAGCTGCGCCGCGCGGCCGACCTGAACCGCCGTTACGGCATCACGGGGGTGCCGGCCATCGTGGTGAACGGCAAGTACCGCACCGGCGGCCAGGAGGCAGGTGGCTACGACACCCTGCTGGAGGTAATCGACGAACTGGTGGCCGTCGAGCGGCCCTGATCTTCACACGTCATCACCCGGCGTGGCGAATCGACGCCGACCCGCATGTCCCGCCACCCGCCGGCGGGAGACAGGACCGCTGCCGCTCGTGCCGAGTTGCAGCGGTTTTTTTCTTCTGACAGGGTGCCGGAGCCCCGCAGGCATCGAACCGGGCCCCCGCGCCCGCCCAAGGAGAGACTATGGACGCGCTCGCATTCAGTCTGAAGACCGCCGACGGCAACGAACGGACCATCGAGTTCCCGCTGCACCCGGAGACCGGCGATCCGGCGGCGGTCGGCGACATGCTGGAGGCGCTGCTCGACACACTGAGCGAGTACGTGACCGGCGAAACGCCGGTGAGCAACGGCGACGTCGTGCAGGCGCTCGCCATGGCCACCTCGATCCGGCTGGGCATGCTGCCCGTGCCCATGGAGAGCGCCCGGGCGCTGTTCGACAGCCTGCTGGAACAGGCGGCCCGGGCGGAGCAGCAGCGGCAGAACGGCGGCCACGCCTGACGGCGGCCTGCCCGTGCCCTCCCTGCGCCCCCCGCACGCCCCGGTACTGATCGCAGCGGGCATCGTCGTCCTCGGCGCCGCCGCCCCGCTGCCGGCGGCAGAGAATTCCGCCGACGAGCGCTTCCAGGCCCTGGCGGCCCGCTATCTCGACGAAATGCCGGCCCTTTCGCCGGTCACGGCGACGCGGCTCGGCGATCACCGCTTCGACGGCGAGCTGGACCGCATCACGCCGGAGGCACGTGCGGCCGAGGCCGACTTCCACCGGGGTATCCTCGCCGAGCTGGCCGCCATCGACCGGGGGGCCCTGCCCCGCGCCGCGAAGGTGGACGCGGGCCTGCTCGAGCATGAGACCCGCCGTGCCCTGTGGCGGCTGGAGGAGCTGCGCGACTGGGCCTGGGACCCGCTGATCTACACCGGGCTCGCGGGCAGCGCGATCTACACCCTCATGGCGCGGGACTTCGCGCCGGTGGAAGAACGGCTGGCGGCCGCGACCCGCCGGCTGGAGGCCATGCCCCGCTTCCTGGCGGAGGTACGCGCCACGCTGGAGCCGTCCCGGGTGCCGCCGGTGCACGCACGCACCGCCGTCGCGCAGAACCGGGGCGTGCTGACCGCCATCGACGCAATGGTGCTGCCGGCCGCCGGTGCGCTGGACGCCGGCGCCCGCGAGCGGCTGGAGACGGCGGTTGCAGGCGCGCGTTCTGCCGTCGTGGAACACCAGGTCTGGCTGGAGGAGACGCTGCTGCCGGCGGCCGCCGGTGATTTCCGTCTCGGCCGGGAACTCTACGATCGCAAGCTCGCCTTCGCGCTGGACTCGCCGCTGGGCCGCAGCGAGGTGCGTGAGCGGGCGGAGCGCGAGTACCAGCAGGTACGCGGCGAGATGTACGAGGTGGCGAAGGCCGTCTACGCCGAGCGCTATCCCTACACCCAGTTCCCGGACGGCCCGTCGGAGCACTTCAGGCAGGCGGTGATCCGCGCCGCGCTGGAGGTCGCCTACGACGCCCTGCCGGAGCGGGGCGAGATCGTCGATGTGGTCAGGCGCCAGCTTGCCCAGACCACCGCCTTCGTGCGCCGGGAGAATCTCGTGCGGGTGCCCGACGAGCCCATCGAGATCATCGTCATGCCCGAGTTCCAGCGCGGCGTCGCGGTGGCCTATCTCGATGCGCCGGGACCACTGGACAGGGGCCAGAAGACATTCTACGCCGTGGCACCGCTGCCGGAGGACTGGACCGACGAGCAGGTGGAGTCCTTCCTGCGCGAGTACAATCTGTACTCCCTGCAGGACCTCACCATCCACGAGGCCATGCCGGGGCACTACCTGCAGCTGGCCCACGCCAACGAGTACCCCTCCGTGCTGCGTTCGGTGCTCGCTTCGGGCCCGTTCATCGAGGGCTGGGCGGTCTACGCCGAGCGGCTGATGATCGACGAAGGCTATCTCGGCGGCGACCCGCTGATGCGGCTCGTCAACCTGAAGTGGTATCTGCGCGCCGTGGTCAACGCCATCCTGGACCAGGCCATCCACGTCGACGGCATGACCCGGGAGGAGGCCATGCGGCTGATGGTGGAAGGGGCCTTCCAGGAGGAGAGCGAGGCGGCCGGCAAATGGGTCCGCGCGCAGCTTACCTCCGCCCAGCTGTCCACCTACTTCGTGGGCTATCAGGAGCACGCGGACCTGCGCCGGGAGGTGGAAGCCCGCGAGGGCCAGGACTTCAGCCTGCGCCGCTACCACGATACGCTGCTCTCCTTCGGCTCGCCGCCTGGGCGCTACGTGCGCGCGCTGGTGCTGGACGAGCCGATCCCGGAGCCGTCGCCGGCCGCCCGGCCCTGAGGGCCGGGCAACCGCCCCGCTGGCGCCGGACGCCCCGGCAGCGGCGGTCGGTGTCCGATCAAGCGAGGACGATCAGGAAGAAGGCGGCCAGACAGAGCGTCTCGGCGATCACCAGGCCGATGGCCTTCGGCCCGACGGCGGCGAGCTGCTTCAGCGACGTCTTCATGCCCAGCGCCGCGATGGCGGTGACCAGACAGCCGCGGGAGAGCCCGATCAGCCAGTCCCGCGCGCTCTCCGGCACCAGGCCATAGCTGCCGACGACGACCAGCACGACGAACACCACCAGGAACACCGGCAGGGTCGAGCGCAGCGTGCCGCCGGCACTCGCCGAATGCCGGTGGGTGGCCGCCAGGATCAGGAAGACCACCGGCACCAGCATGGAAACCCGCAGCAATTTGGTGAACGTGGCCACGTCGCCTGCCTCCTGGGACACCATATAGCCGGCTCCCACCACCTGGGCCACGTCGTGGATGGTGCCGCCGAGGAAGATGCCGGCGGTGGTATCGTCCATGGCGAAGGTGGAGACGACGAGGGGATAGACGATCATCGCGATGGTGCTGAGGCCGGTCACCGCCACCACCGTGAAGACCGTGTCCCGCTCCAGCCGCGCGTGCTTCGGCAGCACGGCGGAGATGGCCAGCGCCGCCGAGGCACCGCAGATGGCGGTGGCGCCCGCGGTCAGCATGCCGAAGGACTTGCTCATGCGCAGCAGGGTCGCCAGCAGGATGCCGATGCCGATGGTGCCCGCCACGCCGGCGACCACCAGGACCAGCGGCAGCGTGCCCAGCGCCGCGATGTCGTCGAAGGTGATGCGCAGACCCAGCAGCGCCACCCCAACCCTGAGTACCCGCTTGGCGGAAAACTCGATGCCGGCGGCCGTGCGCGTGCCCGGCTCGGAGAGGAAGTTGAAGGCCATGCCGAGGAGCAGCGCCAGCAGCATCACCGGGCCACCGTACTCGGCAGCGACGAACTGGGCGGCCATGGCCACCGTCACGGCGATGGCCAGCCCCGGCAGGACGCCGCGGACGGTGTCGAGGAAGCGCGGGGCAGTGGGGTCGGCCGACATGGTGCGGGGAGCCTACGGCCAGCGGTCCCGGGAAGCAACCGGCCGCGGCCCACCCCGGCCAGGCCCATTGAGTTTTCGCAATACGTGCCTCCGGCCAGGGGCATAAAATGAATTGGGGTGTGAGTACGGGCTGGCGAAGCTGCCGGGACGACGAACGCACTCGGCAGCCTCACCGACGATCCCGGAAAACCAAGTCACGGACTGAACCGGAGAGGCGGAAGAAATGGCAAACACGAACAGCGACTTCGACAAGGAACTCGATCAGCTGCGTTCCGATATGGCCGACCTGCGCAAGGACATGGCGGCGCTGGTCAAAACCATGAAGGATGCCGGCGTCAGCGAGGGTCGCCACCTCTACGAGGAGGCCGCGGAACGCGCAAAGCACACCCGCGACGAAGCGCGCAAACGGGCGGCCGATACCTACGGCACCCTCGAGAAGGAGGTGGAGGAGCGCCCTTTGACGAGCGTCCTCACCGCTTTCGGCACCGGCTTCGTCATGGGGCTGATCCTGGACCGCAAACGTTGATCGGTACCCTCGTTACGGGAGCCCGCAGGCTTGCGGCACACGCCGCCGAACGGTTGCAGACCTGGTGGCAGCATCAGGCCGTAGCCAGCATCCTGCTGGTGGTCTGTGCGGTCATCGGCCTCGCGGCGGTGGGTTTCGCCGTCGCCGCCGGCTTCCTGGCACTCGGCGTCGCAATGCCGGCGTGGGGAGCCGCGCTGGTGACGGCCGGCATCCTCGCGGTGCTGGCGCTCGTCGCCGGAATGGTCGCCAGCAGCTATGCCCGGCGGCCGCTGCCACGCCGGGCAAGGCCCGCGCAGGAAGAGGCGGAACCTTCCGCCGCGGAGCTCGCGTCCAGCATGGGCCGAAACCTCGGCGAGAACCTCAACCGCCGCGGCGTGCGCTCCACCGACGTGGTGGTGGCGGCGCTGGTCGCCGGCGTGGCGCTCGGTGTGGCTCCGGCGCTGCGCCGGCACTCCGGCCGGGATGACGACGGGGACCGGGAGCGTCGGCGAAGGAAGCGCTGACGCCGGATGACACGGGCGCCGACCCGTACGGCATGATGGGCCATACCCCCCCGGACGGTGATCCGTGCCGGCAGTGATCGAGGTGCCCGGCAGCCACGCTGCGGCCGTACAATGACGTTCTCCGCTGCGAGAAGGAATGGTCATGGGGAAACGGCTTGCGCTCTGCGCCGCTGCGGCGGCGGTCATGGTACTCGGCTCGCCGGCGACGGCAGGGGATAGTACGGCAGAGCCGGCTGACGCCGGCACCATTCCGACGGTCACCACCGCCGACTGGCAGGAAGCCGTCGTCAGCGTCACCGACCCCGACCGGACCGCACGGTTTTTCCTGGAGATCGGCGGCTACGAGGTGAAGTGGCGTGGCCCGCTCGGTGCGGACGACGTCGCCGCCTGGGGCCTGCCGGAGACTGCCTCCGGGGAGGCGCTGCTGATCGGGCCGCCCGGCTACGACAGCGGCCTGATCCGGCTGGTGCGCTTCGACGGCTCCGGGCGCCGGGAGCCGATGCGCCCGGGCGCCCGCGCCTGGGATACCGGCTGCTATTTCAGCCTCATGATCCGCATGCAGGACATGCAGGCCGTCTACGACGACGCCATCCGCCTCGGCTGGTGGACGGAGACCCCCATCACCTACCTCGAGTGGGGCACATCGAAACTGAACGTCGTGATCTATCGCGGGCCCGACGGCGTCCAGGTCCAGGGCTACGAGCGCCTGGCCCCTGAGCTGCCGGAGGCCATCCCGGACTTCGCCCGCATGAGCGGCCCCTTCAACGTGATGCAGATGGTGCGCGACCGGGACGCGGCCTACCGCTTCTTCACGAAGGTGCTGGGGTTCGCCACGTTCTACAACGGCCCGCCCTACGTGGCCGCGGAGCCCACGCCGATGCCGCTGGGTATCCCGGTCAACCTCACCACCGAAATCCCCTACCGGGCCGGCATCGTCTACCCGACGCCGGGTGAATTCGGGCGCATGGAGATGATCGAGATCATGGGGCTGGAGGGTCGGGACTACTCCGAGCGCTGCCACGCACCGAACCTGGGCATCCTCGCCGTGCGCTTCCCGGTCGACGACGTCGAGGCGGCACTGGCCACGATCGAGGCACGGGGCTGGACGATCGACGCGCCGTTGCGGACACTATCCGTGGAACCCTACGGCGCCGTCCGCCTGTTCGGCGTAAAGACGCCGGATGGCGCTATCATCCAGTTTTTCGAGCGCACGCCGTAACGGCGCGCAGCAAGGCCCGCGGGGCAGGAAGGAAGGAGGCCCGGCACCATGACCACCACAAGAACAATCACCGTCGCGCTGCTGCTTCTCCTGGCGGCGGATGCGGCCCTGGCCCACGAGGCGGAAGGCTTCGCGGGCGGATTCGTCAGCGGCCTGCTGCACCCGTTGTTCGGGCCGGATCACGTCGTCGCCATGGTGGCGGTCGGGCTGTGGGGCGCCTTCCTCGGCATGCCCGCCATCTGGCTGCTGCCGGTGGTGTTCCCCCTGGTCATGGCCCTGGGCGGCGCGGCGGGCGTCGCCGGTGTACCCCTGCCCGCGGTGGAAGCGGGCATCGGCGCCTCGGCGCTCGTCCTCGGCGCCATGGTGGCGTTGGCGGTGCGCCCGCCGCTGTGGCTGGCCGCCGTCATCGTCGGCGTCTTCGCCGTGTTCCACGGCCACGCCCACGGCACGGAGCTGCCCCATGCCGCCAATCCCCTCGCCTACAGCGCCGGTTTCGTGATCTCGACCGGTCTGCTGCACCTCTCCGGCATCGCCCTGGGCCTGGCGGCCCGATGGCGCGCCGGCCGCGTGGCCATCCGCGCCGGCGGCGGAGCCATCGCCCTTGCGGGAGCCGGATTCCTGACCGGGGTGCTGTGACACCGGCCACCGTCCTACGCCTCGTCACGGCCCTGTGTGTACTGCCGGTCACGGCCGTCGCGCACAGCCCCGTGGAGGGGATGAACGAGTTCTACAACGGTGTCATACACCCGCTGCTGGTGCCGGCGCATCTGCTGCTGATCCTCGCCACCGGCCTGTTCCTCGGCCAGCGGGGACCGCGGGAGAATCGGCTCGCCCTGCCCGCCTTCTTCCTGGCCAGCGTCGCGGGGCTGCTCCTCACCGGATCGGCTGCGGCAGGGAGCGCAGCCGGGGTCTTCGTGCCGGCCGGTACCCTGGTGATCGGCCTCGTGACCGCCATCGGCAGCAGGGCGCCGCTGCCGCTCTACCCGGCGGCCGGCGCCTTCGCCGGCTTCTTCCTCGGCCTCGACTCGACAGCCGAGTCTCTTGCAGGCCGCGAGCGCGCACTAGCCCTGACCGGCACCGGCGTCGGTCTGAACCTGTGGCTGATATACGCCTGCGGCATCGCCGACTTCTTCAGCAGGAAGCCCTGGCAGCACCTCGGGCTCAGGATCGTCGGCTCCTGGCTGGCCGCCAGTTCGCTGCTGGTGCTGGCGCTGACGGCGTCCTCGCGGTGAGGGACAACCGGACGAGGATGCCCCGGCTCAGGTGTTCGAGTGCACGCTCAGTGCGGTCACGGTGAAGAGAATCAGACCCATGCCCAGCAGCTGCAGGCCGGCCATGCTTTCGCTCAGGATCAGAACGCCGAACAGTGAGGCGGTGATCGGCTCGACCATCGCCACGATCGAGGCCGTGGTGGGTTTGGCACGCCGCATCCCGACCACATAGAGAAAGAACGACAGCCCGGCGCCGAGAACGCCGATCACGACGAACAGCGGCCACTCCGGCGCTCGCAGGGCGGCCACGGTCTGCGCGGGATCGCCCGGCCAGACGAGGATCACCACCAGAGCGGTGAACGCGATCACCAGAATCGCCTGGGGGCTGCCGTGCTCCGACGCATTCTTGAAGCCGAAGATGAACGCCGCGTAGCACAGTCCGGACAGCAGCCCGGCGCCGATGCCGAGTGGCGAAATGCCCCCGGTCTCGACGTCGTAGATACCCGTCAGCAGTGCGATGCCGATCAGCACCCCCGTGATGGCGCCCCACTTGAACGGGGTGGATGCCTCGAGCCTGAAGGCGAACGAGATCAGGTAGACGTACACCGGCGCGCAATACATCAGCGTCGCCGCGACCGCGACGCTGGCGTTGGCGATGCTGACGAAATAGAACGCGAAGTTGCCGGCCACGCCGAGTCCGGCGATGGCGGCCCAGAACCATAACCAGCGGTCGGCCAGCCCGCTGTTCTGCGGGCGCAACGCCAGCCAGCCGAGGACGAACACCAGCCCGATGGCGCCCCGGTAGAACGCCACGACGTAGGCGTCCCATCCCTCGGCCATGAGCATACCGGCGATCCCGCCGGACAATCCCCAGCACAGCGCGGCCAGTGCCACCAAGGTCACACTCGCGTCCGGGACCGTATGGGTTGTGCGCATGGATGAGCGGGAACCGGGTGCGGCGAAGGTGCGGTCAGGACGCGGCTGTCAGGGTCCTGTCGGGGCCGACGCCCCTCCTGCAGCAGCCATCGTGCCGGGCCGGCTAGCCCCGCTCCCAGGTTGTCCAGGACGAGCGGATGCCCCCGAACACTTCCCGCACCGCCGCCTCGAAGCGGTGCATCTCCGGAGTCTTCACGGGGGAGGAGACGCCGCGACGCGGACTGCGGCGTGGCGAGTCGGTCTCTATGACACGGAAGCGGGGCTCGTCGGCATCCTCATCGTCGTTCTCCCGCAGCTGCCGCAGCACGCATTCGAACAGATGGTCGACGAGACGATCCTGCAGTTCGCGAACCTCGCGCAGGTCCGGAACCTCGGCGGTCATGGCCCTGTGCAGTTCCTCGTCCAGCCTGCCGAACGTCGAGTCGGACGAATCCCGCATCCCTGCTTCCTCCTGTAGATTCCGGTGCGCGCACGAGCCGGCGCGATCTGCTCGCCGAGCGTCCTTCGAGACTAGCACCGCCGGCCGGCCATCGAAACCGCCCCGATGACCGCGTATACAACACAACAGCTTAGCGTAGGGACCTGAGGGCGAGGACGAGGAAAAGGCGCCAGCGACAGGAATACCCGCTGATCAGGGTCGGCGGCGGAGCCGTAGCGGCATCCGGCGAGGTTGGTCCTCGGCCGCCGCATCAGGCCGGCACCGCTGCGGTGCATCGATTTGCTGCAATGCACCAACGGCAGGCGAACCCGGTCTCTGCCGGCCCGTGGAGCCAGGCTTCGCGGCGGCACAGGCCTGGCATGCATCTTGCTGCATCAGTCCGCTTCGCTGAAACCACGGTTGTGAAGGAGGGAGCCGATGAGTCGCTGGAAGGGCGATTGCGTGGTCGACAGCCGCGCCAGAGTCAGATGGCTGCGGATCACCGCAGCGGCGGCGGACTAGCGCCGTGGTCTATACCGACGTCTATTTCCTGGCAGCCACGGGAGCGATGGGAACGCTGCTGCTCGTGACGTCGATCCTCTGGATTCAGGAACTGATTCTCCGCAGGCGGAACGGCCGGCGCCACGGGACGAGCGCTTAGCACGCCCAGACTCCGGCCAGGGATTGGATACGGCAGCAGGTCACGACAGCAGCTCCCGCAGTCTGACGCCACCCGGGCTCCCCCGCGCCGCCGCCATCGCCAGCAGCAGTTCGGCGGTGGCGATCGCATCCGCCAGCGCATCGTGCTGTGAGTAATGGGGCAGGTTGTAGGCGCGGCGGAGCGCGCTCAGTTTCAGCGACTGCCGGTCGTCGAGATGGTGGCGGCGGCTCTGCGCTCGGCGCTCCAGAGCTAGGGTGTCGACCACCGGTACCAGCAGCGGCGCGCCGAAATGCTGCCGGCACAGCCGGTCCAGCAGCGCCTTGTCGAGCCCGGCGTAGTGGACCACCAGCACCCGGCCGGCGAGCACCTCGAGCAGGCGCTGCAGCACCGCCCGGACGTCCTCGCCGGCCTCGCACAGGGTGTCGGTGAGCCCGTGCACCGTGGCGCTCTCGCCCACCTCTCCCGGCGGGCGCACGATGCAGGTCTCGGCGGTCACCATCTCCACCCGCGCGCGGCAGACGAGCACCCAGCCGATGCTGAGCATCTCGGCGGTGCGAGCATCGACGCCGGTCGTCTCGATGTCCAGGCAGAGGAACTGCGTATCGACGAACGAGGACGAGGCGGCCGGCAGTGGCGCCGACAGCAGCCGCGCGAGCGTCTCGTCGCCAGCGCGCCTCCCCGCGAGCCAGCGCCTGAGCTTCAGTGCGGCCAGCTTCATGCCAGATGGAATCGGTTCAGCAGCGCCGCCTGGCTGGTACGGATCTGGGAGAAGGCGGCCTTCAGGTTCTGGCGCGCCAGCGGCGAGAGTTCCGACGGCGAGAGATGGTTGTCCGGTTTCTCGCCTGCGTTCATCTGCCGGCTCTGATGCTCGAGCCTGAGGTTCTCGATGAAATCCAGCGCATCGATCAGGCTCTCGGCGTCAGCGTTGGTCAGCTCGCCCTGCCGGGCGGCGGCACGCAGCCGGTTGCGCGTGCTCACCCGCATCTCGCCGGCGGCGAGGCTGCGGATTCGCGCGGTCTCCACGATGGGGATGATGCCGTGCAGCTTCAGGTTCAGGGTGTTCCTGTGTTCGCCGGATTTCTCCAGCACGAACTGGCGGAAGAAGCCGAGCGGTGGCTGGAAGTTCATGGCGTTCTTCGCCATCAGGGCCAGGAACAGCTCGTTCTTGCTGGCCGTCTCGCGGATGCTCTCCTTGATCTCCTCCACCAGCTCGGCCTCCCCGTCCACGGCCCGCAGGTCGAAGAAGATGTTGGCGTGCATCAGCGCCTTCTCCTCCGGCACGGTGATCCAGTGGGTGAAGTACTCCTTCCAGCGGCTGACCGTGACGCGCCAGCGCGGGTTGATGGCCATGACACCGCCGGGGCAGTGCACCCAGCCGCAGGCATCCAGGCCGTCGTTGACGATGCGGGCCAGCCGCTCGAAGTACGCCCCGGCCTCGTCACCCGCGCCGTCTTCCAGCACCAGGGCGTTGTCCTGGTCGCTCACGGCGGACTGCTCGTGGCGGGCCTGAGAGCCCAGCGCGATCCAGGCATAGCGGCAGGGCGGCGGGCCGAGCTCGTCCCTTGCGATGCGAATGAGCCGGCGCGTGACGCTGTCGGTGATGGCCGTAATGAACTTGCCCAGCTGCTCGGCGGCGATATCGCCGTCGATCTGCCCCGCGATGAGACCGGGCAGGCGGGAGCAGGCCTCCGCGAGGCCCGGCACGGACTCCTGCCTGCCGATGTCGCTTACGAGGTACAGGGGGTGTTCCGTCTCCAGCCGCATGAAGTCGCTGCGCGCGACCATCCCCAGCAACTCGCCGTCGTCGGTGATGGGCAGGTGGTGGATGACGTTCTGCATCATCACCAGGGCCGCCTCGTAGGCGTGGGACTCGGCGTCCAGGGAGATGGGGTCCGGCGTCATGATCTCGGCCACCGGCCGATCCAGCCTGTAGTCCTCCGCCACCACACGGCTGCGCAGATCCCGGTCGGTGACGATGCCGGTCATGCGGCCGCCCTCGGTGATCAGCATGGCCGAGACCCGCTCGGCCACCATCTTCTTCGCGGTCTCGCGGATGCTGGCCGAGGCATCGATGGTCACCGGGCCGCGGCTCACCATGTCACGCACGCTGCCGGCCGCGGCGCCGCGGATCTCGCCGGTCACCGGACGGGTGGTGAGCCGGTCGGAGAGCGCGCGGATAAACCAGGTGTCGAACTCCCGGTTGCCGCGCCGCAGCGCCTCGAAGGCCTCGCCCTTCAGGTGATAGATCAGCGTGTCTTCGAGTGCCACGGAGTGATTGCGAGTGGGCGCATGGTTCATGAGCGAGGGAAAGCCGAAGCACTCGCCCTCCGCCAGCCGGGTCACCAGGTCGCCGTTGCCGTCGGCGAGTTCCACCGCGCCGCTGCGCACGATGTTGAGATGGGTGTTCTCGACCCCGATCGACAGGATGTCCTGCCCGCGCCGATAGTAGGCCACCGAGACCGCCCGCGCAGCCCGGTGCAGCTCGTCCTCGCCGAGATGGTCGAAGCCGGGCAGCCGGCCCAGGAAGGCCTCGATCTCCGGGATCTCGTTCATGGGGCGATTGTTACACGTCCGGCCCGCCGGGAAGGAGGGCCGGCGACGTCGCGCGCACGCCGCCGGCCGCGGGGGAGATACGCAATCCCGTTCAGAAGCCGTATTTGGTGGAGAAAAGGAACCGGGTCAGATCGCCGTCCAGGCCCGATTCGATCTCGCGCTCCGCATACATGATCTCGCCGCCGATAACGAGCTTGGGTAGCGGCTCGTACAGCAGGTTGGCGTGGATGCTGTAGACGTCCTTCGTCACGCCGGTGCCGGTGAGCGCCGTATCGTTGTCGATGGCGAGATACGACAGCGTGAAGCTCGAGCGCCACTTCGGCCGCCAGAAGTGGCGGTAGGCGACGAAGCCGCCGAACTGGTCGATGGCCTCCAGGTTGCCGTCGGCATCCAGCACCGCGTCGTTGGCCGTGTTCAGACCGAGATAGCGCCCCGTGCCGCTGCCCCAGGTGGCCATCCAGCGCACGTCGTCCCGGCCGAAGCGATGCTTGCCGGACAGCGACAACCCGTATGCCGTCTGCGTGTCGCTCTGCCCGCCGATGTCGTAGTCGAGCTGGCGCACCAGCGCCGCGGCCTTCAGGTAACCGCCGTCCAGGTTATGGGTGTAGCGGGCCACCAGGTCCGGGAACATCCCGTCGTCGCTGACGATTCGGGTGCCGCCGCCGAAGGGCGTGATGGTGGTCTCCGGGTTCTCGGCCGCGAATTCCCAGACACCATGCGTGTAGCGGATCAGGTCCTGACGACCGAAGGTGGTGCCCTCGGAGGGGCCGATGAAGTCCAGCTGGTCCGGCAGCGCGCCTACGTCCTGGAACGTGGTCCAGGTCTGGCCGAAGGTCCAGTTGTTGTATTTCACGAAGGCGTGGCGCAAGCGCGGGTTGTAGGAGTTGCTGATGCGCTCGTCGCCGCCCGGGCTCAGGAAGAAGTCCATCTCGATGTAGGCCGACACCTGGTCGCCGCCGGCCGTCTCGTGGTCGGCGCGGAAATTGATGCGGGACTCGCGGGCCTGGAAGTCGGCGTCGTAGCCCTCGCCCTCACCGCCCACCGGGATGGTGGCGGGGATGTAGAACTGGGTGCCCGCGCTGCCCGGCGCGAGATCGCCCGCACCGTAGTCGCTGAACATCGCGTCCGCCTTCACGTAACCGCCGAAGCCGTACCGGGTCTCCGCCGGTGTCTCCACCGTCGGTTCCCGCTCGGATAAGGACGTGGGGCCGGCCCCGGTCTCGCGCACGCCGACGAGCTGGCGCACAAGCGCCTCCAGCTCGGCAACCCGCGCCTCCAGTCGTTCGATATCGCTCTGGCCGGACTCCTGCGCGAGCGCCGGCCCGCCGGCGGCGAGCACGAGCCCCGCGGCCAGCGCCGCGGCCGTCAGTCTTGTGATTCCTCTGGTCATCGGTCCAGTCCCCCTGGAATGGTCTGCAGGCAGCCCGATGGTCACCGAGCGGGAGGGGAGTGACCATTAGCCAAAGGTCGAATCTGCAGCGATTCAGTGACGATTCCCGGCCAATCCCCCGGGCGGGGCTAGACCAATGTCTAATGCTGCGGCCCGGCGGGATACGCAGAATGAGTCCGGGCGCGGCGTCCACCGGACGCCGCCGGCGCACCAGCGAACGGAGACCAGCAATGAACGAGACCCATCCGGTCAACCGGTACTACCGGGAACACGGTTACGTGGACGAAGAGAAATACCGGGAGATGTATCGCCGCTCGGTCGAGGACAACGAGGATTTCTGGCGCGAGCAGGCGGCCATCGTGGACTGGTCGAAACCGTTCACGAAAGTGAAGGACGTCTCCTACGATGCCGACGACCTGCACATCCGCTGGTACGCCGACGGCGAGCTGAATGTCTGCTACAACTGCGTCGACCGTCATCTGGACGACAAGGGCGACCAGCCGGCCATCGTGTGGGAAGGTGACGACCCGTCGGCGGACGCGACCATCACCTACCGCCAGCTGCATGAGCGGGTCTGCCGCTTCGCCAACGTGCTGAAGTCACTGGGCGTCGCGAAAGGCGACCGGGTCACCATCTACATGCCCATGATCCCCGAGGCCGCCTTCGCCATGCTGGCCTGCGCGCGCATCGGCGCGGTGCACTCGGTGGTGTTCGGCGGCTTCTCGCCGGACGCGCTGGCCGGGCGCATCGTCGACTGCGACTCCAACGTGGTGATCACCGCCGACGAAGGCCTGCGCGGGGGCCGCAAGGTGCCGCTGAAGGCCAACGTGGATGCCGCAGCCGCCAAACCCGGCGTGACCACGCTGGAGAGGGTGCTGGTGGTGCGCAACACCGGGGCGGACATCGACTGGGACGACGGCCGCGACGTGTGGCTGCACGAAGCCGAGCGGGACGTGGACGCCGACTGCCGGCCGGAACCGATGAACGCAGAAGATCCCCTGTTCATCCTGTACACCTCCGGTTCCACCGGCCAGCCGAAGGGCGTACTGCACACCACCGGCGGCTACCTGGTCTACGCCGCCGTCACGTTCAGGTACGTCTTCAACTACGAACCGGGCGACGTCTACTGGTGCACCGCCGACGTGGGCTGGGTAACGGGCCACAGCTACATCGTCTACGGCCCGCTCGCCAACGGCGCCATCACTCTCATGTTCGAGGGCGTGCCGAACTACCCGGATTCCAGCCGCTTCTGGCAGGTCTGCGACAAGCATCGGGTGAACATCGTCTACACCGCGCCCACCGCCATCCGCGCGCTGATGCGCGAGGGCGAGGAGCCCGTGCAGAAGACCTCCCGGGAGTCGCTCCGACTGCTCGGCTCCGTGGGCGAGCCCATCAACCCGGAGGCCTGGGAGTGGTACTACCACGTGGTGGGCGAGGACCGCTGTCCCATCGTCGATACCTGGTGGCAGACGGAGACCGGCGGCATCCTGATCACGCCGCTGCCGGGCGCCACGCCACTGAAGCCGGGCTCGGCCACGCGGCCGTTCTTCGGCATCCAGCCGGCGCTGGTCGACGGCGAGGGCGAGGTGCTGGAGGGCGCCACCGAGGGCAACCTGGTCATTAAAGACAGCTGGCCGGGCCAGATGCGCACCGTCTACGGAGACCATCAGCGCTTCGCGGATACCTACTTCTCCACCTTCCCTGGCCGCTATTTCACGGGCGATGGTGCGAGGCGCGACGAGGATGGCTACTATTGGATCACCGGGCGGGTGGACGACGTGCTGAACGTCTCCGGCCACCGCATGGGCACCGCCGAGATCGAGAGCGCGCTGGTGGCCCATCCGAAGGTGGCCGAGGCGGCGGTGGTGGGCTATCCCCACGACATCAAGGGGCAGGGCATCTATGCCTACGTGACGCTGATGGAGGGCGCGGAACCGAGCGACGAGTTGCTGGCCGAACTCAGGAACTGGGTACGCAAGGAGATCGGACCCATCGCGACGCCGGATTTGCTGCAATGGGCCCCGGGCCTGCCGAAGACCCGCTCGGGCAAGATCATGCGGCGCATCCTGCGCAAGGTGGCGGAGAACGACTACGGCAGCCTGGGAGATACCTCTACCCTGGCCGACCCGGGGGTCGTCGACGACCTGATCGCTCATCGCAGGAACCGCTAGGACAGCGGCCAGGAACACCGCCGGACACGGAGATGACGACGCCCAGCGACAGCACCTTCATCATCGCCGACGACCATCCGCTGTTCCGCGAGGCGATGATCCAGGCCGTGCGCAACTGCGTGGGCGGCGCCGGCATCGTGGAGGCGGAGAGCCTGGAGACCCTGCAGGAGGCCGTCGAGGCCAACCCGGAGGCGGACCTGCTGCTGCTGGACCTGAACATGCCGGGGGTGAACGGTTTCTCGGCGCTGGCCTGGATCCGCAGCACCTTCGCCACCCTGCCCACGGTGATCGTCTCGGCCACGGACGAGCCGGCGATCATACGCCGCGCCATCAGCCACGGCGCCAGCGGCTTCATCCCCAAGTCCTCTCCCATCGCACGCATCGAGTCGGCCATCACGGCGGTGCTCGAGGGCGAGGTGTGGCTGCCCGAAGGCGTCGGCCTGACCGGCGGTGAACTCCGCGGCGAGGAGGCGGACATCGCCGCCGCCCTGGCTGCCCTGACCCCCCACCAGTTCCGCGTGCTGCTCATGCTGGCCGAGGGCCTCATGAACAAGCAGATCGCCTGGGAGCTGGGCGTCTCCGAAGCCACCATCAAGGCCCACGTCACCGCCATCCTGCGCAAGCTGAAGGTCACCAACCGTACCCAGGCGGTGCTGGCGATGCAGAAACTCACCATCGACGAACAGTCTTTGTAGGAGAGCCTCCTACATTCGGGCGATGATACGGGTGACCAGGGCGCGCAGGGCGGCCGGCTTCACCGGCTTGTGCAGCAATGCGTGCCCCGCGGCGCGGACCTCGTCGGCCACTTCGCGGCTGTGGTCGGCCGTGAGCACTACCGCCGGTACGGGCGTGCCGGTCATGGCGCGGACCGCCTCGATGACCTCGATGCCCGTGACGCCGTTATCGAGATGGTAGTCCACCAGCAGCACGGAGGGCCGCTCGCCGGCCTCTTCCGCCAGGTTCCGGATTCGCCGGTCCGCTTCGTCGAGGTCGCCGGCCCGGAGCGGGCGGGCACCCCAGCGCGCCAGCAGGCCCTGCATGCCGTCCAGGATATCGGGCTCGTTGTCGATGCAGAGGACGTGCTGTCCGTCCATGGACGAGAGCGGACGGGGCTCTGCCGCGGCCCGGGTTGGCCGGCGCACGGGCTCGCCCCGCGGCACCACGATCTCGAAACAGCTGCCCACCCCGAGCTCCGAGCGCATGTGCAGCGAATGCTCCAGCAGGCGGGCGATGCGCTGGACGATGGCGAGGCCGAGCCCGAGGCCCCGCCTGGAGCCCTCGTCGCTGCCGGCCAGCCGGCGGAACTCCTCGAAGACGGCCTCCCGGTGTTCCGGGGCGATGCCGACGCCGGTGTCGTACACCTGGATGGCCACGGCGTCGCCCCGGCGGCGGCAGCCCACCAGCACCCCTCCGGTGCGGGTGTAGCGGCGGGCGTTGCTGATGAAGTTCTGCAGGATGCGACGCAGGAGTCCCGGGTCGGTATGCAGCCACAGCGAGGTCTTCGCGAAGCGCAGCGCGAGCCCCTGCTCCGCGAAGGCCTCGCCGAACTGGGACTCCAGCGTCACGAACAGCTCGGCCGCCGGGAAGCTCTCCCGCGCCGGGCGGGGGGCACGGGTATCCAGGCGGGCGATGTCGAGCAGCGCGCTCAGCAGATCCTCCACGGCGACCAGCCCGGTCTCCACCCGGGAGACGAGCCGGCGCTGCTCCTCGTTCATGCCGGCGTTCTTCTCGTCCAGCAGCGCGGTGAAGAGCTTCGCTGCGTTCAGCGGCTGCAGCAGATCGTGTGCCGCGGCGGCGAGGAAGCGGGTCTTCGACGCGTTGGCCGCCTCCGCCTGCGCCTTCGCCTCGGCCAGGGCACTCATCGCGGCCTCCAGCTCAGCCGTGCGGTCGGTGACCCGCTGCTCCAGCATCGCCTTCGCCTCCTCGAGACCCAGTTCGGCACGGCGGCGTTCGGTGATGTCCTGGAACACGGCGTACACCCCCGTGACGGTGCCGTCACCGTCCACGTCGGGGATATAGGTGCCCAGCATGTAGCGCGAGTAGCCGTCGGCCCCCGTCATCTCCAGCTCGAAGCCCTGCCGCTCGCCGGCAAAGGCACGGTCGAGCCAGGGCGAGCGGGCCATGAGCTGGCCCTCGTCCAGCACCGCATGCAGGGGCGCACCGATGATCCGCTCACGGGTGGTGCCCGCATAGGCGAGATAGGCCTTGTTGGCAAAGCGGTAGCACCGTTCCGCGTCCACGTAGGCGATCAGCGCCGGCGCGTTGTCGGTGTAGGTGCGAACCTGGCGCTCGCTGCTGCGCAGTGCGCGTTCGGTCTGCTTGGACTCCGTGATGTCGGTGTAGGTGGTGACGTAGCCGCCGTCGGGCATGGGCTGGCCGCGGATCTCGATGACCCGGCCGTCCGAGAACTCGCTCTCGTAGCGGAACGGCGTGCCGTCGCGCAGCAGCCGCACCCGCTGGGCGATACGCGCGTCCACGTCGGCGCCGTAACCCCCCCGGGCCGCGTTGTAGCGCACCAGGTCGGTGACCGGCTTGCCGACGCTGAGCAGGCCCGGGGGGTAGCCCATAATCTCCTCGTAGCGGGAATTCCAGCCCACGAGCCGCTGGGAGGCGTCCACGACGGTGACGCCCTGACTGAGGTTCTCCAGCGTGGTCTCCAGCAGCCGCCGGTTGAAGCGGATGGCCTGGGAGGTCTCGTCCAGCAGCAGCAGGACGTCGCCGATCTCCATGCCGGTCTTGCGCAGGGCCGTGGTCATCACGATGCGCGCCGAGGCCGCGCCGATGGTGCCCGCCACCAGGCGCTCCGTGAACTGCAGCACGCTGCGGTCCGCCGTGGACGAGGGCGCAAGCTCACGGTCCCGGCGCCGCGCGAAGTCCGCGAACGCCCGGCGGGCGTTGTCCTCGCCGACGAAGCGGCCTGCCAGTGCACGGAGATCCGAGACCGCGATCTCACTCTCACCCGGCGGCATCGCCGGCAACCGATCCTCCCGGCCGGCATCCGTGAACGCCCGGGC
>CAYRZI010000001.1:0-21254 GCA_964428605.1 uncultured Woeseiaceae bacterium | reverse complement strand
CCACCACCGACTGCCGGGAGGCAACAGAGACGAGGAGGAATGTGGCGACGTTGGCACCGAGAGACCAGAGTACGCCGTGGGTCAGCGGGTCGGCGCCGGTGCCGAACAACAGCGCCTCCGGCCGGGCCCAGTCCAGGCCGAACGGACCCTGGGCCACCAGCTCCCCGCCCGAGGCGCCCGAACGGGCGACGGAGGGTAGCAGCAACGTGTAGGCCCACAGCGCGAAGCCGGCCGAGAGCCCGGCGATGGCACCCGAGCGGGTCGCCCGGGGCCAGTACATGCCGAGCAGGATCAGCGGCGCGAACTGGGCCGCCGCGGCGAAGGACAACAGGCCGATGGAGGCGAGCTCCGTGGCCTGGTCCAGCACGCGATAATAGCCGTAGGCGGTCAGCGCGATGGCGACGATGGCGATGCGCCGCACGTACAGGAGCAGTCGTGGATAGGCCGGGATCTCGCCGCCGCGCGCATTCGCCCGCAGCAGCAGGGGCATCACGATCTCGTTGCTGACCATCGTCGAGAGCGTGACGCTGGCGACGATCACCATGCCCGTGGCGGCCGAGAAGCCGCCGAGGAAGGCGAGCGCGGTCAGCCAGTCCTGACCGCCCTGCATCGGCAGGGCCAGCACGTAGGTATCGCCCGGGAACAGCCCCGGCGGCAGGAAGCGCAGCCCCGCCATCGTAATGGGCACGACGAACAGGCAGAACAGTGCCAGGTACAGTGGGAACATCCAGCGGGCCGAACGGTTGTCGGCGCCCTCGTGAGCCTCCACCACGGCCACGTGGAACTGGCGGGGCAGGCAGAATATGGCGGCGCTGGCCAGCAGCGTCTGGGTGACGAAGGCCTCCGGCAGGCCGCCCGCGAACGGGCCGGGCGTCCCCGCGGCGGCCGGCGCCGCCGCCGCACCGCCGCCACCCAGCAGCCACAGCGCGAACAGGCCCACCGCGGCGAAGGCCGCCAGCTTCACCAGCGATTCGAAGGCGATCGCGAGGATCATGCCCCGATGGTGTTCCGTGGCGTCCACGCGGCGGGTGCCGAACAGGATCGCGAACAGGGCCAGCGCGCCCGCGACCAGCAGGGCCGTGTCATAGGCCGGCGTACCGCGCGCCGCGGAATCGCTGACGGTCTCCAGCCCCGCCACCACGGCCTTGAACTGCAGGGCGATGTAGGGGACCGAGCCCACGACGGCGATCACCGTCACCAGCACCGCCAGGCTCCTCGCCTTGCCGTAGCGCGCCGCGATGAAATCGGCGATGGAGGTCAGGTTCTGGCGCTTGCTGATCGCGATGATCCGCCGTATGAGGCCCCAGCCGAACAGGAACACGAGCGCGGGACCGAGGTAGATAGGCAGGAAGCTCCAGCCCTGCTGGGAGGCGCTGCCCACGGCGCCGTAGAAGGTCCAGGAAGTACAGTAGACGGCGAGCGAGAGACTGTAGATCAGCGGTCCGGTCCAGGCGCCGTAACGGCGCACGTCGACACGGTCGCCCCAGGAAGCAATGGCGAACAGCAGGGCCACGTAGGCCACCGACAGCGCAACGAGCAACCACCAGCTGATCAACCGCTTGTCCCCCCGCCTTGCGCAGCCACAGGAGCTGCATCGGCAGACGAGTCTAATACTAACGTCTTATCCCCGCGAACAGCGGCCTTTGCTAACGTCGGTGCTCGGCAAGAACAGGCGGCAACACGCCACAGGGGGAAATATGTCCGACCGCAAGGCCTACTGGCGCCGGAATCTCAGGCTCGTCGCAGTCTGCATGGTTATCTGGTTCGTCGTCTCCTACTTGTTCGGGATCATCCTGGTGGAGCCCCTCAACAACATCCGCATCGGCGGCTACAAGCTCGGCTTCTGGTTCGCCCAGCAGGGTTCCATTTACGTGTTCGTGGCGCTGATCTTCTTCTACGCGAGACGCATGAACAAGCTGGACCGCGAGTTCGGCCTCCAGGAAGACGAGTAGGAGTTCGCCATGACACTGCAGACACTCACCTACCTCGTCGTCGGCGCCACCTTCGCGCTGTATATCGGCATCGCCATCTGGGCCCGGGCCGGAACCACCAAGGATTTCTACGTGGCCGGCGGCGGCGTGCATCCCATCTCGAACGGCATGGCGACGGCCGCAGACTGGATGTCCGCCGCCTCGTTCATCTCCATGGCCGGCCTCATCGCCTTCATGGGCTACGGCGGCTCCGTCTTCCTCATGGGCTGGACCGGCGGCTACGTGCTGCTGGCCATGCTGCTCGCACCCTACCTGCGCAAGTTCGGCAAGTTCACCGTGCCGGAATTCATCGGCGACCGCTACTACTCGCGCACCGCGCGCATCGTGGCGGTGATCTGCCTCATCGTCGCCTCCATCACCTACGTGATCGGGCAGATGAAGGGCATCGGCGTGGCCTTCTCCCGCTTCCTCGAGGTGGACTACGACCTGGGCCTCGCCATCGGCATGGCCATCGTCTTCTTCTACGCGGTGATGGGCGGCATGAAGGGCATCACCTATACCCAGATCGCCCAGTACTGCGTGCTGATCCTGGCCTACACCATCCCGGCCATCTTCATCTCGCTGAACCTCACCGGTAATCCCATTCCGCAGATCGGGCTGGGCTCCACCATGGCCGGCTCGGAGACGTTCCTGCTGGACAAGCTGGACCGCATGGTGACGGACCTCGGCTTCGCCGAGTACACCACCAATGCGAGGCTCAGCCTGCTGAACATGTTCATGTACACGATGTCGCTGATGATCGGCACGGCCGGCCTGCCCCACGTGATCATCCGCTTCTTCACCGTGCCGAAGGTGAAGGACGCGCGCTCCTCCGCCGGCTGGGCGCTGGTGTTCATTGCCATCCTGTACACGACGGCCCCAGCCGTCGCCGCCATGGCGCGCCTGAATCTCATGGAGACCATGGAGCCCGCCGAAGGCCAGTACATGGTCTACGACGAGCGTCCCAGCTGGTTCAGGAAGTGGGAGACCACCGGTCTGCTGGACGTCACCGACAAGAACGACGACGGGCGCATCCGCTACTCGGCGGACCCCGGGGTCAACGAACTCACCAAGGTGGACAACGACATCATGGTGCTGGCCAACCCGGAGATCGCGAAACTGCCGAACTGGGTCATCGCCCTGGTCGCGGCCGGCGGGCTGGCAGCCGCATTGTCGACTGCGGCGGGGCTGCTGCTCGCCATCTCCTCGGCCATATCCCACGACCTGCTGAAAGGCGTCTTCATGCCGCGGATAACGGAGCGGCAGGAGCTCAGAGCCAGCCGTATCGCGATGGCCGGGGCCATCGTAGTGGCCGGGTATCTGGGCTTCAATCCGCCCGACTTCGCCGCGGGGACCGTGGCACTGGCGTTCGGGCTCGCCGCCTCCTCCATCTTCCCGGCACTGATGATGGGCATCTTCAGCCAGCGCATGAACAAGGAGGGCGCCATCGCCGGCATGGTGAGCGGTCTCGGCGTCACGCTGCTGTACGTGTTCCAGCACAAGGGGGTCATGTTCATCCCGGGCACCGAGTACCTGGGTGGCATGGCGGAGAACTGGTTCTTCGGTATCGAACCGAACGCCTTCGGCGCCGTGGGTGCCATCGTGAATTTCACCGTCGCCTTCGCGGTCTCGCGGGCCACGGCCGCACCGCCGGAGCACATCCAGCACCTGGTCGAGGACATCAGGGTGCCGAGCGGCGCGGGAGCGGCGACCGGGCACTGACGGGCGGCAGCCGCCGGGAGAGGGGCTCCGCCCGGAGTCCCTTTTCTTTTATGCTGACACCGCAGGGAGCTACGGGAGCGGGACCATCATGTGGAAGAACTGGCACGTCGTGGCCGCACTGCTGGTGGCGCCGGTACTGGCCATCCTGGCCTGGTTCGCAGCGGACTGGTTCGTCGCGGAGCGCCCCCACGAGGCCCGGCCGGGCCGGGATTATCCGCTGATTGCGAAGTCGAACTGCCGCTGGCCCAGCGGCGTCTGCGACCTGGTGAACGAATCCTTCCGCCTGACGCTGACCCCGGCGGCACGGGACGCCGCGGCCCTCCGCCTGCGCATCGAGTCCCGCTTCCCGCTGTCCGCCGCCACCGCCGGTCTCGCGCCGCGGGCGGGCGCCGCCTCGCAGCCCGTGGCGTTTACACCGGCGGAAGGGCAAGGCATGGTCTGGTCGGGAACGCTGCCCGCGCCGGGAGGCGAAGGCGCCACACTGCAGATCGTGGTGACGGCAGACGGTAGCCGCTATTTCGCGGAGGTGCCTGTCGTCTTCCTCGCAGCGGAATAGGCGCCGGCCCACAAGCCGGCCGCCAGCAGGTAGCATAGGCCCCCGTCGCCGCTCGTCGGCACCGATTCCGTTCGTACAGAGGGGGCACCCGGATGAGTCCAACCGAACCCGCCGCCGGCACACCCGGCAAGACCTTCTTCGGCCACCCGGCCGGCCTGGGTACGCTGTTCTTCACCGAACTCTGGGAGCGCTTCAGCTACTACGGCATGCGCGCCCTGCTGGTGCTGTTCATGGTGGCCAGCATCGCCGACGGCGGGCTGGGCTTCGACGACGCGACCGCCGCCGCCATCTACGGCCTGTATACGGCGGGCGTGTATCTGGCGGCGCTGCCCGGCGGCTGGCTCGCCGACCGGGTGTTCGGCCAGCAGGACTCCATCTGGTACGGCGGCATCATCATCGCCGCCGGCCACATCGTGCTCTCGTTACCCGGCTTCGGGCTCGTGGGCGAGGCCTACGGATTCTTCTTCGGCCTGATCCTGATCGTTGTCGGCACCGGCCTCCTGAAGCCGAACATCTCGAGCTGTGTCGGCGAGCTCTACCCGGAGGGCGGCGCCCGCCGGGACGCCGGTTACGTGCTCTATTACATGGGCATCAACCTGGGCGCCTTCCTCGGGCCGCTGATCTGCGGCTTCCTGCGGGTGAACATGGGCTGGCACTGGGGCTTCGCCGCGGCGGCGGTGGGCATGATCGCGGGACTCGTCGTCTACCGCGCCTCCCAGAAGCATCTGGGCGACTTCGGCAGGAAGCCCTTCCCGACGCCGGCGGGCGAGGAAGGCAAGGTGCGCAACCTGAAGCTCGCCATCTACGTGGCGACGGCAGCCCTGTTCGTGCTGGCCGTGCTGGGCCTGGAAGGCATCCTGGTCTTCGATGCGGTCAGCCTGGCCGCCACCACCGTCTACATCATCGTCGCGGTGGCGGCGCTGTTCTTCGGTCGGGTGCTGTTCGACCGCAAGCTGACGCGTCTGGAGCGCAACCGCACCATCGTGCTGATCGCCCTGTTCATCGGCGCGGCCCTGTTCTGGTCGGGCTTCGAGCAGGCCGGCTCGTCGCTGAACCTGTTCGCGGAACGCTACACCGCGCGCGAGATGCTGGGCATCGTGATCCCGCCGGAAGTCTTCCAGTCCCTGAACCCGCTCTACATCCTGATCCTGGCACCGTTCTTCTCGGCGCTGTGGATCAACCTGGGCCGACGCAACCTGGACCCCTCCATCCCGCTGAAGTTCGCGCTGGGTTTCCTGCAGCTCGGCATCGGCTTCGGTTTCATGTGGTTCGCCGCCTCGCTGATCCAGGAAGGCGATCGGGTACTGCCGGTGTGGCTGCTGCTCACCTACCTGTTCCACACCACCGGCGAGCTCTGCCTGAGCCCCATCGGGCTGTCGGCCACCTCCAAGCTGGCGCCACGCAGCTACTACAGCCAGATGATGGGCATGTGGTTCTTCGGCGCCGCACTCGGCAACCTGCTGGCCGGCCTGATCGCCGGCGAGTTCCGCGGCGACAACGTAGCCGAGTTCCCCGAGCGCTATCGCCAGATCGTAATCTTCTGCACGGTGGTCTTCCTCGGCTTCCTGATCGCGACGCCCTGGCTGAAGAAGATCGCTGCCCTCGACCAGGTGGAGGACGAAGACGCCCGCTACACCCGTGAGGACGAGCCCGGCGCCTTCGACGCAGACGTACCCACCCACGGCAAGGACCGAACCCGCTGAAGGTGACCTCATGCATCGCCGCCTGACACCCCCTCTCGCCCTCGCTCTCATCGCCGCCGGCTGCGGCGGCCCGCCGGCCGAGGAGGAAACTGCGGCGCCGCCGGCGTCCGGATCGCTGCAGCCGGCGGCGACGACGGCGGAGGCGAGCGCGGACACACCGGCCGAGCGGCTCGACCGCTTGTTCGCCGGTCACTGGGACGCCTGGCTGGAACTGAACCCCGTGCGTGCGACCTTCCTCGGCGACCACCGCTGGGACGACCACTGGCCGGTGAGCATCTCGCCGGACCACGTCAGGGCGGAGCGCGAGCTGCTGGAGCGCAGCCTCGCCGCGGCCGAGGCCATCCCGGCCGGAGAGCTGGATGCGGATCGCCGCCTGAGCTACGCGCTTTTCCTGCACGAACTCCGTGACGAACTGGCAGGCCACGCCTTCCCCAGCGAACTCATGCCGGTGAACCAGTTCCGTAACCCGGGCAACCTCTTCGCGCGGCTGGGCTCGGGCAAGAGCGCGCAACCCTTCGACACGGTGGCCGACTACGAGGAATTCCTCGGCCGTGTCGACGGTTTCAGCGAGTGGGTGGATCAGGCCATCGTGAACATGCGCAGGGGCCTGGACGCCGGCATCGTACAGCCCGCCATCCTGATGGAGCGCACCCTGCCCCAGCTCGAGGCCCACGTGGTCCGGGAGCCGCAAGACAGTCTGTTCTACGGCCCGGTGGCCGGGTTCCCGGACACCGTGCCGGAGGCCGAGCGGGAGCGGCTGCGGACGGCCTATGCCGAGGCGATCACGGAGAAGATCGTGCCGGCCTATGCCCGAATGCACGAGTTCATCCGCGACGAGTACCTGCCCGCGGCACGGGAGAGCGACGGGCTCGGCGCCCTGCCCGGCGGCGAGGACTGGTATGCCTGGCTGGTGCGCCACCACACCACCACCGACCTGACGCCGGACGAGATCCACCGGATCGGGCTGGAGGAGGTAGCGCGCATCCACGGCGAGATGAGGGCCATCCAGGAAGAGGTGGGCTTCGACGGCGACCTGCAGGATTTCTTCGAGCACCTGAACACCGATCCCCGTTTCTACTTCGAGTCCCGGGAGGAGATGCTGGCCGCCTACGAGGCGCTGCGCGACAAGGCCGATGCGGCGGCCCCGCGGCTCTTCCGCCGGATTCCGGAGGCGGACTACGAGATCCGGCCCGTGGAGCGCTACCGGGAGCAGTCGGCGGCGAAGGGTTCCTATCAGCGGCCGTCCGCCGACGGCAGCCGCCCGGGCATCTTCTACCTGAACACCTGGCGGCCCGAGGCGCGCCCCCGCTGGGACGCAGAAGCCCTGTTCCTGCACGAGGCGGTGCCGGGCCACCACTTCCAGCGCTCCTCCAACCTGGAGCTGGAGGACGTGCCGGACTTCCGCCGCCACGGCGGCGTGACGGCCTTCGCCGAGGGCTGGGGCCTCTACGCCGAATCCGGCCTCGTGGGCAAGGCCATGGGCTTCTACGACGACCCCTACCAGCGCTTCGGCCAGCTGAACGCCGAGCTGTGGCGGGCCATCCGGCTGGTGGTGGATACCGGCCTGCACGCCAAGGGATGGTCCCGGGAGGACGTGCTGGACTACATGTACGCCAACTCGGCGGTGCTGGAGACCCGGGCGGTCTCGGAGGCCGAACGCTTCATGGCCATCCCCGGCCAGGCGCTGGCCTACAAGATCGGCCAGCTGAAGATCCTGGAGCTGCGACGCCGCGCCGAAGCCGCACTCGGTGACGACTTCGACATCCGCGCGTTCCATGCGAAGGTGCTGGAGGAAGGCGACCTGCCGCTGGACATCCTCGAGGCCCGCATCGACGCCTGGCTGGCCGAGGAGACGGCCACCTGATGCCGAGCCGCCGCCAGTTCCTGGTCCGGGCGGGCGGCGCACTCCTCGCCGCCGCATGGCCCCTGGCGGGCAGTGCCGGCGGCCGCAGTGTCATCGTTCTGGGCGCTGGCCTCGCTGGCCTGCACGCCGCGCGGCTGCTGGAGCAGAGCGGTTGCAATGTCACCGTGCTGGAAGCCCGTGACCGGGTCGGCGGCCGGGTGCGCACACTGGACGAGCTGCCCGGCGCCCCGGAAGCCGGCGCCAACATCTTCGGCCCGAACTACGGCCGGGCGATCGGAGCTGCCCGGGAGCTCGGGGTGGCGCTGACCGCCTCGCCCCGGGACGCGGAGGCCGGCCTCATCCTGGCCGGCCGCATCCTCGAGCACGCGAACTGGCCGGACTCACCGCTGAACACGCTGCCGGCATCGCTGCGCGAGGTCACGCCGGACCGGCTCGCCGGCGCCCTGCTGCGCGGCAATCCGCTGCAGACCTCCACCCACTGGCGCAGCCCGGCGGCCGAGCGGTGGGACGTATCCGCGGCGGCGTTCTTCCGCGAACGCGGGCTCGATGAGACGGCACTGGCCTGGATCGACGCCAACAACAGCTACGGCAACCGGCTGGAGGACACTTCCCTGCTCGCCCTGTACCGGGTGGGCGAGAGCATCGGCCGGGCGATAACCATGGCGCGGGGCGCCGGCCTGCCGACGCTGCACGTGGCGGTTGGCAACCTGCGGCTGCCGGAAGCGATGGCGGACTCCCTGTCCGCGCCGGTGCGGCTCGGCGAGCGGGCACTCTCGGTCCGGCAGAGGGCGGCGGGGGTGGTCGTGGAGTGCGAGAGCGGCTCGACTTACCAGGCGGACGCGCTGATCTGCGCCCTGCCCGCCACCGCCGTGCGCCGGCTCCGGTTCGATCCCGCGCTGCCACAGGCGGCGGCCGACGCGTTCCGGCAGGTGCGCTACCACAAGATCACCCAGGCCCATCTGCTGGCCGCCGAGCCGTTCTGGGAGGAGGCCGGCGGGCCCGCGAGCTGGTGGACGGATGGCCCCCTGGGCCGGGTCTTCGCCTGGCCCGCGCCGAACGAGGCCGGCAGCCACAACCTCACGGTCTGGATCAACGGCGACGACTGCGACCGCTACGCGGCCATGGACGAGGAAGAAGCCGGCGCGGCGATCCTGGCGGAGTTCGAGGCGCTGATCCCCGGCGCCCGCGGCGCGGCGTCGGTGGGCCGGGTGGTGCGCTGGGCGGAGGAGCCGTTCAGCGAGGGCGCCTGGGCCATCTGGCGGCCGGGCGAGATCACGGCAGGGATGCCGGCGCGACTCGCCGAGGCGCACGGCCGGGTGTCTTTCGCCGGCGAACACACGGGAGTGTCCTACTCCGGCATGGAGGGTGCGATGGAATCCGCCGACCGCGCCGTACTCGAGACGCTGAGGCGACTGGCATGAAGCGCCTTCCCTCTGTCTATGGATCGCGCCGGCGGCCGTTGCGCCGGCCGGCCGCCGTGCTCGGCCTCGCCGCCTGCGCCCTGCTGGCGGGCTGCGGAGAAAGCGCATCGGTGGCGACCGACGGCGATGCCGCCGAACCGCCCGCGCGGGAAGCGTCCTCGCGCGTGCTGACCGGCGCGGACCTCTGGCTGGCCTGCCAGGGCTGCCACAGCATCGATGCCGACGCGCCCCACCGGGTGGGACCGAACCTGCACGGCATCGTCGGCCGGCCGGCGGCGAGCCGGCCGGGCTATACCTATTCGGAAGCATTGTCCGGGTCCGGCATCACCTGGAGCCGTGGCCTGCTGCGCGGTTACATCATGAATGCCGAGTCCATGGTGCCCGGCACCTGGATGGCCTACCGCAACGTCATGAGCCCGGCGGAGCTCGACCGCCTCGTCGATTACGTGGTGGAACGCGCCGGAAGCGCGGAGGACAGCGACGGTAGCGGCGACTAGCGGCGGCCGCCGGCTGCCGCGCCTTGCGCAGCGCCCGCCGCTGCCCCGGGGGCGGCGGCCGTGAAGCGGATATCGGCATACCAAGCGGTCATCGACCCGCCGGCATCGTCGGCGTCGGTCATGATGGCGATGCCGTCCAGGCTGCCGATCTCCTCGCCGAAGGCCTGGCGCCAGTCGGCGCGGACGTCGCGCACGTGGCCGACCCACTCGCCGGCCTGCGCTTCGCCCGCGTTCACGGCCAGCATCTGCACGTTGTCGCCGGCATAGGCATTCGGCCAGCGCGAGCCGACGGGCTGCGCGCTGGACCAGACGTAGTTCAGGGCCCGGGTGCGCCAGAACGCGAGCCCGCCGCGGCGCACCACGTAGATGCGGGCCGGGTAGTCGTCGCCGGACTTTGCCGTCTCGTCGATGCCCTCGCCGTAGGTGCCCTCCACCCGCCAGCGCCAGCGCAGATACGGCGTCTCGGCCAGATTGATCTCCGTGCGCCGGTACAGCGCACTGGCCGCGGCATCCGTTTCGGCCCGCACCGCGGCCTGGCCGTCCAGTGAGACCAGCCGGTAGTCGGTATTGCCGACGAAGCTGCGCTCCTCCCAGCCGTCGAGGCCGTCGCCGAAGTCGCCGACCACTTTCTGCTGTGCGGCGACGGCCATGCAACCGAGCAGCGCCAGGACCAGGACCGCAGCACGGACACGCCGCCGCGACGATTGCCCGGGGCGGGCCGGCATTCCCTAGGCCGCGCGCTCGTCCGCCCCGGTGTACTCAGCCGCGTAGTCGGCCAGCACCCTGGCGACGCACGCCGTGACACGCTTGCCGGTGGCGATGTGTAGAAACTCGTTCGGGCCGTGAGCATTGGAACGGGGGCCGAGTACACCGGTCACCAGGAACTGTGTCTCCGGATATTTCTCGCCCAGCATGTTCATGAACGGGATGGAGCCGCCTTCGCCCTGGTAACAGACGGGTCGGCCGAAGAACTCCCGTGAGGCGGTCTCCAGGCTCTGCGCCAGCCAGGGCGCGGGTACCGGCGCAGCCCAGCCACTGCCCGGTCCCTCGATGTCGAAGGAGACCCTTGCGCCGTGGGGCGGGTCGGCCTCCAGGATTTCCTTCAGCCGCCGGGCCGCTGCGGGCGCGTTCACCGTCGGCGGCAGGCGCAGCGACAGCTTCAGCGTGGTGTGGGTGCGCAGCACGTTGCCCGCGCTGGCCGCTGCGGGTAATCCGTCTGCGCCGACCACCGACAGCGCGGGGCGCCAGGTGTTGTTCAGCACCAGTTCGGTGATGTCGTCGGTGACCGGACCGGTGCCCTGCGCATAGGGGAAGTTGCGCCAGACCTCGTCGCCGAGTACCTCGGCGGCGCGCCTGACGTGCTCCATACGTTCGGCCTCCGGCTCGGCCAGGAACTCCGGCACGCGGATCTCGCCGGTCTCTGCATCCTCGATGCGCCCGAGCAGCGCACGGGCGATACGGAAGCTCGACGGCACGATGCCGCTGGCCGTGCCCGAGTGAACGCCTTCGGTGAGCACGTCCACGCGCAGGTCGCCCACGACGAGACCGCGCAGCGAGGTAGTCACCCAGAGCTGATCATAGTTACCCGCACCGGAGTCCAGGCACACGATCAGGCCGGGCGTGCCGATGCGCCCGCTCAACTGATCCAGGTACGCGGGCAGGTCCGGGCTGCCGCTCTCCTCCGAGCCCTCGATGAGCACGATGCAGCGGGGATGCGGGATGCCCTGGCGCTGCAGCGCCTCGATGGCGGCGAGGGAGCCGTATGCGGCGTAACCGTCGTCGGCGCCGCCGCGGCCGTAGAGCCTGCCGTCCTCGATCACCGGCTTCCACGGGCCCAGATCGTCGCGCCAGCCGGTGAACGGCGGCTGTTTGTCCATGTGGCCGTACAAGAGCACGGTCTCCTCCGTGGCGCCCGGGATCTCCATGTAGAGCAGCGGCGTCCTGCCCTCCAGCCGCAGGATCTCCCAGGTGAGGCCCTCGATGTCCCGGGCCGCGCACCACTCGGCGATGTGGTCCATGGCCCGGTCGATATGCCCGTTCGCCTGCCAGTCCGGGTCGAACAGAGGCGAGAGGGCGGGGATGGTGATGTAATGCTCCAGCGACGGGACGATCTCCGCGTCCCAGACGCCGTCGACGAATTCGGCTGTTCTGGCGGTGTCCATGATTATCTGCGCTTGTCTGCTGACGGGCCTGTTGCTGCGATTGCCGGGCCGGCAGAATATCATGGGCGCGCCCGCACCGAGTTCCGGAGACCCCATGCGGCGACTGCTGAAATTTCTGCACACCATGAGCACCATCGGCATTACCGGCGGCCTGGCCGCCTACATGCTCGTGCTCGCGACCGCACCGCCGATCGAGTCGCTGGAGGCCTACGCCGCGATGCGCGAGAGCCTGGCCATGCTGTCCAAGTGGCTGATCATGCCCTCCATGCTGATCGTCGTCGTGAGCGGACTGCTGGCCATTGCGGCCCACTTCCCCTTCGCCGAGGCGCCCTGGGTGTGGGCGAAGGCGCTGGCCGGCATCCTCGTATTCGAATCCACGCTGATGGCGATCGACGGGCCCGCGCAGCGGGCGGCGGAACTGAGTGCGAAGGCCGTTGGCGGGGAGATCGACCCCGCCGAACTCGCCGGCCTCGTCCATGACGAATGGGGCGCCTGGTGGATCCTGCTCGGTCTGTTCACCGCGAACGTGATCCTCGCCATCTGGCGGCCGCGGTTCGGCCTGAAGGGTAAGTAGGCCGGAGAATCGGAATGGAACGGGAACGCTGGCTCAGGATAAAGGAGATCTACCGGGCGGCGCTGGACCGGCCGCACCCGGAGCGCGCGGACTTCGTGCGCGAGGCCTGCGCCGGCGACGACGCCCTGGCGGCCGAGATACTGACCCTGCTGGAGACCTCAGGCGGCGCGACGGGGGCGCTGGGAGACATCGTCGGCGACGTCGCCGGCGCCACGGCTCCGGGCTGGTGGGGCGGTTCCGTCGCCGGCGAGCGCGTCGGACCCTACCGCCTGCTCGACGTCATCGGCGAAGGCGGCATGGGCCAGGTCTATCTCGCCGAACGCGCGGACGACGAGTTCGAGCAGCGCGTCGCCATCAAGATGGCCAACTGGCTGCGCGCGAGCCCGCAGGTCATCGAACGCTTCCGCGTGGAGCGGCAGATACTCGCCAACCTCGAGCACCCGAACATCGCCCGCCTGCTGGACGGCGGGCGCACCGAGGCCGGCGTGCCCTATATCGTCATGGACTACGTGGACGGCGTCTCCATCGTCGACTACGCGGCATCGCGCTCCCTCGACGAACGCCTCGAACTCTTCCTCGCCATCTGCGACGCGGTGCAGTACGCCCACCGCAAACTCGTGGTGCATCGGGACATCAAGCCCTCGAACATCCTGGTGGGCGCCGACGGCGTGCCGAAGCTGCTCGACTTCGGCATCGCCAAGCTGCTGGATCCCGACGACACCGAGCCGCTGACCCGGGCCGAGGCCCGCATCATGACGCCGGAGTATGCGAGTCCCGAGCAGCTGAGCGGCCAGCCGGTTACCACGGCCACCGACGTCTACGGCCTCGGCATGATCCTGTACCGGCTCATGGCCGACGCGCTGCCCTTCGATCTCGGCTCCCGCACCTCGCCCGAGATCCGCGACATCGTCTGCCACACGGAACCGGTGCTGCCGAGCCGGGCCGCGGCCGCCGCCGGCCAGCGGGAGCGCGCCAGCCGCCTCAGGGGCGACCTGGACAACGTGATCATGATGGCGCTGCGCAAGGACCCCCAGCGCCGCTACGCCACGGTGAAGGAGCTCGCTGACGACATCCGCAACTACCGGGCCAATCAGCCGGTGCGGGCGCGGGGCGACGGCTGGGGCTATCGTACGGGGAAATTCCTGCGCCGCCACCGCGCGGCCGCGGCGGCGGTGGCGGTCGTCGTCGGCGCCGTCGCCGCGCAGACCGTGTTCTACACCCAGCGGCTCGCCGAGGAGCGGGATACCGCGGTGCGCGAGCGCCAGGTGGCCGAGAACACCACCGAATTCCTGGTGGACCTGTTCGAGGTATCGGACCCGGCCAGCGCCCGGGGAGAGACGGTGACGGCGCGGGAGATCCTGGACCGGGGTGCCGTGCGCATCCGCGAGGAGCTCACGGACGAGGACGACGTCCGCGCACGCATGCTGCAGACCATCGGCCGGGTCTACGAGCGCCTGGGCCTCTACGACGACGCGCGCGAACTCATGGAAGAGGCAGTGCTGCTGAACCGCCGGGTGCTGGAGCCGCAGGACCATCGCCTCGTCGACTCACTCAACGAACTCTCCTGGCTGCACTACCGGCGCGAGGACTGGTCCGCCGCACAGGAACTCGCCGAGGAGGCGCTGGCCCTGCAGCGCTCGGCCAGCGGCGGCGACACCCCGGAGATGGGCCGCTCCCTGAACCTGCTCGGCACGATCACCTATTATCTGGACGACTACGAGGGCTCCATCGGCTATTACCGCCGCGCCCTGGCGGTGCTGGATGCCCCGGAGTGGCGCGACAGCGACCTGCGCGGCACGACGCTCAATCACCTGGGCATCGTCTACTCCACCCTGTCCCGCTTCGACGACGCCGAGGCCGTGTACCGGGAGTCCCTGGAAATACGCCGCCGCGTGCTCGGCGAGGACCACCCGGACACGGCCACCGCTTACGTCAACCTGGGCGCGCTCTATGCCAACATGAACCGCTGGGACGACGCCCTGGAATACGCCAACCGCGGCCTCGAGATCGACCGCAGGACCAAGGGCGACGAGCATGTGGACGTGGCCTTCGACCTCAATCTGCTGGGCAGCATCGAGGTCCAGCGAGGCAATCTCGACCGCGCTCTCGGCCATGGGCTGGAGGCGGCGGCGATCTGGCGCGCCGCGGCCGGGCCCACGCACTCGCGCTACGCCCGCGCGCTGGACCAGCTCGCCGACGTCTATCGGCGGCTCGGGCGCCTCGACGAGGCGGAGGAGAGCGCGCAGCAGGCGCTGGCGATATTCCGGGGCCAGTACGGCGCCGATCACACACTCACCTCCAACGCCCACTACACCCTCGGCCTGGTCTACGCGGACGAGGGCGAGGCCGTGGCAGCGCGTGAACACCTGGAGCGGGCGCTCGCTATCCGCGTGCAGGCCTTCGGCGAATCCCATCGCGAGGTCTGGAACGCAATGCACCGGCTCGCGCAGCTGGACCTGGAAGGCGGCGACGCGGCGGCCTCGCTGGAGCGCGCCGAGCAGGCGATCGCACTGATCGAGGGCGCGGGGCTGACCGAGCTGGATATCTACGAGTGGCTGGGCGGGCTGCGGGAAGCGAGCCGCGCCGCACTCTGATGCCCCGCCGCGCTCGCGCCTGTCCGGCGATCGTGCCCCGTCAGTGCGCGGGGGGCTCCACCACCCACTCCGGATCCTCGAATTCGCCGACCACCCGGATATCCACGTGCCCGGCCTCTGCCGAGATGATCTCCCGCACCCGCTCCTCAGGCGTGGACTCCATGGCGTCCCGGGCTTGCTTGGACTCCCAGCTGGCGATCGCGAGCAGGACGTTCGGATCGCCGATCTTGCGGTGAAGGCGCGTGCCCCTCGCGCCCGTGGCGCGCTGGATGATACGGCTGGCGCGCACCCAGGCATCTGCATACTGCTCGGCCGTGTAGTGGGGCCTGATGTGGACTTCGAAGACATAGATCATGGCGGGGACTTCCGGTTGGCTGCATGCCATCACCGTAGCGCGCCTGTGCCGCCATGCCAAAGAACCGGTGCGGCGGCGATTGCCGCCGCACCGTCCGGTTCAGCGGCTCAGGAGCCTGTGCCCGCGAACAGCTTCCACAGCGTCGCCTGATCCGGGAAGCCCGTGGGCTCGTAGCCGATGCTCGTCTGGAACGACTGCACCGCTTCCAGAGTCGCCGCGTCGTAGTTTCCGGACGCCGGTCCGTCGTAGTAACCGCTCTCGCCCAGGCGGGCCTGCATCCGCGCGACGGTCTCCCGGTACAGTCGTGTCGCCTTCCCGTCCACACGCACGTTCAGGATCGGCGAGGCTTCGCGCAGCCTCTGCTCGCGCAACTGCTCCGCGATGGAACCCACGACGGTGAAGAGCCGATGTTCCGGATTGCCTTCGCAGTGGCCCTCGATGACCGTCACCAGCAATTCCGTCGACTGGTACGAGGTGATGTCGTAGGTAGCGTCGGAGAGCTGGTTATAAGCCGTCAGATAACCGTCGATCCAGCCGCCGATCATCACGTAGGCCTCGGAGTTCGCCTCCTTCTCCGCAAGGAATGCCGCACAGTCGACGACACCGGCCCCGCGTACGGCGTGGTGTCCGTCGGCATCGCCGGCCCGGGCCGCACCCGCAACGAGGAGCATCAGTGCAATGGCGAGGATCGCGCACCTCATGCCGGCGCTCCTTCGTGAGACGGAACGGGCCCCGCCGCCTGCCCCCTGTTCCGCCGGTTGGCGCCGAAGACGAGCAAGGCGAGGCCCAGCGCGAGCAGGCCGAGAGAACCCGGTTCCGAGACGGAGGTTGCCTCGCCCACGCGGACGCTGAACGCCGATGCCTGGTACTCACTGAATCCGCCGAGACCGAAATCCAGGTCGAACAGCGATAACTGCCCGATATCGAACGCCTCCACCAGCGAGCCGAGGCCCCAGGACCGGTTGAACGTGTAGTCGCCGAGGACGCCCAGGTCCTTGCCGATGGAGATGCCGAAGGTCAGGAGATCGATCTCCAGCAGCCCGTCGATGTCCAGCAGCAACTCGTTCAGGAAGCCGGCGACGTTGCGCTGACCTTCGTAGCCCAGATAGAAGGTGGGCGTCACCAGCGTCTCGCCGAGCCCGAACATGAAGTCCGGCAACGCGTTCCACTCGAGCCCGCCGACGAAGTCCACCATCTGTCCCAGGTAGTCCACGGGCCGCGAGAAGGCGAGGTCCACCATCAGCGTGGGGGTGAGCGTGAACTCCTGGCGAAGGTCCAGCGCGGGCCCGAAATCCACGTCGACGAAGTCCCAGCTGGCGGAGCCGAAGCCGAGGTCCAGAGAGCCACCGTACAGGTTCTGGGTGGCGCCCTGGGTCGCAGCGAGCGAGACCAGATTGTCGAAGTCGAGCTGCAGGTTGATCAGATCGTCCTGGCCGCTGGCGAACAGGCTCGTGCCGTCGGTGCCGTCGTAGCTGGCGTTCGGCTGGGGCAGGAACAGATCCACCTCCGCGAGTCCGCCGGCCAGAGGAACGTTCTCGGCCGGCAGCCCGGTGGGCAGCGAGACGCCGCCGGCGCCGAGCGCGGCCTCGAGCAGCGGGTCGCCGCCGAACCACTCGATGCCGCCTTCGCCGTCCTCGTTGAACGAGACGATGGGCAGGTCCGGGTCGACGTTCATGCTGGCATTGATGGGGATGCAGCCGCCGATGCACGCCTCGCCGGTGATGCCGGCATAGATATCGAAGACGAGACCCGACGTGAGCACGATGGTCGGGAACTGGCTGGTCAGGTCGTCGCCGGTGAGATCGGCGGTCGGGTTCAGATTGACGAGACCGCCGTTGGCGCCCGCCTCGACGGCGTCCGGGATGGTAGCCGTCACGTTGTCGAAGCCCACTGCCGCGTCCACCGAGCCGCTGTCGATGGTGACGCCGAACTCGAAGCCCACCCGGCCGTCCGTCGCCAGTGTGACCTCGGCGCCAACGGGTACGGCAGAGATCGGGTTCGATATGGTGCGGGAAGGCGCATCCCCTATGCCGGGGATGCCGATAGCACCGTTGATGCAGATGTCACGCGGGGTTCCCAAACCAGTGCAGGCCGAGAGCGCCAGGGACCATGTCGTGTAGAGCGGATTCGTAATGGTCCCGCCCGTGCCCGGGAAGTTGTTGATGCTGCCGAACGATGTGCTCTCGTCCCACTCCAGCCCGAAGAAATAGTCCTCGTCCAGCTGGAACGCCTCGCCCGGACCCCACATGCTCTGGTCATCGCTCTCGAAACCGAACGACCCGGGGTCGTAGAGGGTGGGGTCGGCCCAGGCCGCCGAGGCCAGTGCCCAGGCCGCGAGGCAGGCGGCCACCCTGGTTGTTGTTGTTTTCATCGCTTCGCTCTCCCTTCCGTTGACAGGCGACGGCGTCTTCCGCGCCGCCGGAGCGGGGCGACAGACCGCCCCTTATCCCGTAAAGCAGGAAACGGAGGAAAAAACGATCAAGAAGTATCGCCGGGGCCGGCGGGCACGCCGCCGGAGAGATGCCCGGTGTCCAGCGCCGCCAGCACGTCAGCCCGTTCGGCGAACGCCCGCCGCCAGGACCCGAGTATCCCGCGCCGCAGCGGCACAGCGTTCTCGCGCAGGGCCTGCGCTTCCGCAGTCCGGCCGGCACCGGCCAGCGACTCGGCGAGGGCGAGCTTCAGCTCCAGTATGCTGAGGTGACCCTCGTCGAACTGCCGGCGCTCGAGCTCGAGAGCGCGCCGGAGCAGCTCGACAGCGGCAGGCGCATCACCGGCGGCGAGTTCGGTCCTGCCGAGCCAGCCCAGGGCCTCGGCAACGTAAGGGTGCCCGGCCCGGTCCAGCGCGGTCATCCCCTCGACCACCGACTGCAGCCGCTCGCGGGCGTCGGCGTAGTCCCCGGCGGCCAATGCCGCCCGCGCCACCGCGGTGCGCGAACGCCAGGTGCTCGGGTGCTTCTCGCCCAGTGCAGCGATGCGGATCGCGAGCGCGCGGTCCATCAGCGTCCGGCCCTCGTCGGGGCGGCCACGCTTCAGCGCCACGTTACCGCGGGCGATGAGCGTCGGCGCGAGGTCCGGGTTGTCGGGCTCGAGTCTCGCCTGCTGGATGGCGGCAGCACGCTCCAGCACGCCCGCGGCCAGGTCCAGCTCGCCCATCTCCTCCAGCAGGAATGCGTAACCGGTCAGGGAGAACGCGAGTTCCGGGTGGTCCGCGCCGACCGCCTCCACCTGCAGCAGGATCTGGCGCTCGAAGGCCTCGCGAGCTGCGACGAACTCGCCGAGCTGGTTGCGCGTGGTCGCCAGCGAATAGAGCGTCAGCGGGAGGACGGGGTCGGCGCGTCCGACGCTCCGGATGCGCCGCTCGATGGACTCCTCGTAGGTCGCCACCGCCTTGCGGTAGTCGCCCATCTCGTAGAAAACCAGGCCGGTATTGTGCAGCGTGCTCGAGATGGCCGCGTCGTTCGGGGCAGGCTGCGCCTTCTGGATGCGCAGGATCTCGCGGTAGAACACGGCCGCCTTTTGCAACTCGCCACGCTGCCAGTGGCACAGGGCGAGGGAGTTGATGCCGGGCGCGAGTGACGCGTCGTCGGCATCCAGCAGCGCGCGGCGGATGTCGTAGCTGCGCTGCGCCCAGCGGCACATGGCCTCATTGTCGCCCTCCGCATTCGCCACCGCCGAGAGCATGCTCGCCACCTGCGCCACGGGCATGGAGATGGCGCCGTGCTGGCGCTGCCGTATCGCCAGGGAGCGCTCCAGCGACGCCCGGGCGGCCTCGTAGTCGCCGGTGATTCGAAGTATCTTGCCCTGCACGTACACTGCCGTGCCCACATCCGCGTGATCGCCCGGGAGTTCTGCCGCGAGCAGGGTGAGCGCCTCACCGATCAGGCGGTCGGCCTCCTCCACCGGGCCGATGGATGCATACACGTCGGCGATCGTGGTCAGCAGTCGACCCCGGACCCGGGCGCTGAGCCCTGCTTCCTCGCGCACCCGCTCGGCGCCCCGCTGGACGATGTTGTCGAGAGTCATCGGGCCATCCTGCTGCCGGTAAGGGTTGCGGGCATCGAGCAGAGAGACCAGGAAGTCTGCGGTCTGCTGGGCGGTTGCGCGCTCGGCGGCGAGCTGCGCCGTATAGAAGGCGGTGAGCCCCACCACCGCCGCGAACAGCACGGCCGCCACCCCCACCGGCAGACGGTGGCGGCGAAGGAACTTGCCGGCCACGTAGGCGAAACTGTCGGGGCGCGCCTGCACGGGCAGGTTCGCCAGGTAGCGGCGCAGGTCGTCGGCGAACGCGGACACGGACTCGTAGCGGCGCTCCGCCTCCTTGCGCAGCGCCTGCAGGAGGATGACGTCGAGATCGCCCTTCAGCGCGCGGCGCTGCCGCTCCACCCAGCGCTGGCTGCGGCCGCCCGTCCGGTGCTCGGCCTCGAGGGGCCGGTCGGAGGTCACGGCCGCACTGGGCCGTTCCGCAGGCGTGTACAGGATGGCGCGGGCCACGTCGGCGGGGCGCTCCGACGTCTCGGTGTAGGGCATCCTTCCGGTGAGCAGGCGGTAGGCGAGCAGCCCCAGGCCATAGACGTCCGCGGCGGTGGTGATCGGCTGGCCGGCGATCTGCTCGGGGCTGGCGTACAGCGGCGTCATGATACGCTGATCGGCACGGGTGAGATCGTTGCCCGCGGCGTCCTCGTCCAGCAGCTTCGCGATGCCGAAGTCGACGAGCTTCGGTACGCCCTGCCGGTCGATGAGAATGTTGCTCGGCTTGATGTCGCGGTGGATCACGAGTTTGCGATGCGCGTACTGCACGGCATCGCAGACCTTCAGCAGCAGGCGCAGAACCCCCTCGTTGTCCAGCCCGTTGTCGCGGCAGTAGCGCTCGATGCTGATGCCGTCCACGTACTCCATGGCAATGTAGGGCACGCCGTCGTCCAGCATGCCGCCGTCGATCAGCCTGGCGATGTTGGGGTGTTCCAGTGACGCGAGGATGCGGCGCTCTTCCACGAACCGGGCCGTCGCCGCCGGATCCAGGCGGTGTGGCGGCAACAGCTTTATCGCCGCGGTCTGCTCGAAGTCCGCGTCCACCCGGCGCGCCAGATAGACCGAGCCCATGCCGCCGTCGGCGATCTTGCGGCGGATGCGCCACACCCCGATCCGGCGTCCGTCCATGGGGGCGGCGAGATCCGGCTCCAGCGAGCCCGCTACCGCGCGGATGGCGCTGCCGATGTCCTCGGTCTGCTCGCCGTCGTAAGCGAGGAGTTGCGCCACCTCCTCGTACAGCGCCGGGTCGCCCTCACAGGCCTCGCGCAGCCACGCGTCGCGCTCCGGCTCGCCGCGTTGGAGAGCGGCTTCGAGCAAGGCGTTGATGCGCCGCCAGCGTTCCTGGTCGTCGGTCATGCGGAGCCCCCGCGTCAGGATCCTGCCTCTTATAGCAGGTTAGCGTCGCGGAAACGGTCACGTCTGTGTGGTCTACCGGCCGGATGGATACGCCGGCGTGATCATCCGGGGCGGACGAACCGCCGGCTGCGCCGGGGGCCGAAGCGAGCGAGGCGATTCCCCCGGATATCGAAAATCCCGATCCGCGGGAAACGCCGCAGGACATGCGCGAGCATGCCCACCGGTACAGGACTCACGCGGCGCTCCGCCGGGACCACGAGCAGCGCCAGCCCGTTCCAGCGCCTGATCAGGTGGGGCTCGGCCGAGAAATAACGGTTGCTGCGGCTCATGGCACAGTTTTACCGCGTCGGCTGACCGGTGCCTACGGAGCAACCTCTGGGAAACCTGTGGAAAACATGTCGTTATCGACAGATAGCTTACACAATGTTCCGGACACATGGTTTACACATTA